>JBEDCS010000065.1:0-15751 GCA_041176605.1 Bacteroidota bacterium | reverse complement strand
CACCTGTTGTGTTGTTCATATTGACAACTGGATTAGCAGCTGTGTTAGAACTTAAACCTGTTGAAGGTGTCCAGTTGTAAACATAATTTGCATTGGCAGCAGCACCAATTGTGACATTTTCACCAGAGCATGTTGTTACGTCAACTCCCGCGTTTGAAGTAGCTTGCTCAGTGTAAATTACTACATTTCTTATAGAATGTTGATCAGTCGCGCCTCCAGTACTTGCTGTGAAACCCATGTATCCTGTAAAACCAATTGGAAAATTGGCAGTGAGGTATTGAATATTATTAATAAAAAGCGTTACAACACCATTGTTGTAAGTTATTTTCGCGGGTTGGTAAGAATTACTTCTAACAAACCCAAGATTTCCGAGCGTATTATCTACTTTAACAATTCCTGCTGCACATTCATTATAACCAATACCACTATAGATTTGTAATTCTGGGTTAGGGCCTCCACAATTATTCCAAGTATCTAAAATTATCTTTAATCCATTTGAGGTACCTGGAATACCTACCCCTCCTCCAGATACAAAACCAGTTGGCGGCACACTTAGAAAACAGAAAGCCAAACCATCAGCAGCACTGCCTCCCCAGATGCGATAATCGAAATCGACAGTCCATTTTTGACATTGAGTTAGGTTAATCGGTGTACTGTAAAAAACACCACCCGACTGATTGCCAGCTATATTCGTAAGAATTAATTCGTTAGAAAAGTTGTCTACATCACCCGGTGTATCGCCAACATAAGCGTTTCCGGTTAAATTCCAACCCGTTGTCACCATATTTGGCGAACCATTAAGTTGCCCAAAAACAAAAGTTTGGGCATTCAAATGACTAATAAACAGTAGATTAATCAGTAATATGATAGAAATATAAACTCTCATCGGCTGCAAAACGTTATAAACAAAGATAGGTTGCTAAATTTAAATATTTTAATTGCTTTTTTATTTCACTTAGTGTAAATTTGACACAAACTAAACTTACAGGCATGAAAGCCACAACAAAAAACCAAGCCCACACAGAACGTTTTCAACCATTCAATATTGTTGTATTTGGTGGAGATGGCGACCTCTCCATACGTAAAATTCTTCCTGCATTATTTCATCGCGATCTAGATGGGCAGCTCGATTTGCCCTACAACGTGGTGGCTATTACCAGAAAAAAACCAGACCTTACAGCATTTCAAGAAAAGCTGATTCCGTTTCTAGAAGTGAGTGATCACCACAAATATAGCCGTGCAGAAATTGATAAGTTTTTACATAAGGTACACCTGATTCAAGCGGAAAGCTCAAATGTTGAAGATTACAAAGGCTTGACGGCTTTTTTAAATCAATACGCTGACTATCAAAATATTTATTACTACTCTACCCCATCGTCAGCCTTCGGACCAATCACCCAAACACTCAAGGCATGTGGGCTCGTAACTCAAACAAGTAAAGTAGTACTCGAAAAGCCTTTAGGCCATAGCCTGGCATCTTCTGACGCCATCAATGCTGAAATTACGCAAGCTTTTGAGGAACACCAGATTTATCGCATTGACCACTACTTAGGAAAAGAAACTGTTCAAAACCTGATGGTCTTGCGTTTCGCAAACAATTTGTTTGAGCGCGCCTGGAATTCAGAAAATATCGAGAGTGTTCAGATTACAGTGGCAGAAAGTTTGGGTGTTGAAAAACGCGCCTCCTATTATGACCAATCCGGAGCCTTGCTCGACATGGTTCAAAATCACTTATTACAACTTTTGTGTTTAGTGGCTATGGAACCACCTGTACTGCTAGAGGCCGACGAAGTGCGCAATGAAAAATTAAAAGTTTTAAAAGCTTTGCGTCCGCTCAACAAAAAATCCATTTTAAAGGATACTGTTAAAGGTCAATACACACGCGGAAAGTCAAATGGCGTTCAGGTCAATAGTTACCTTGAAGACATCGAGAAATACGAGTCAAAAACGGAAACTTTTGTTGCCATCAAAACCTACGTAGATAACTGGCGTTGGAAAGGCGTTCCGTTCTTATTGCGCACTGGTAAGCGCATGATCAAGCGTTACTCTGAAATTGTTATCAACTTCCGCGAAGTAAAACACAATATTTTCCCGTCAAAAGAAAAGCTCAACAACAACAAGTTGATCATCAGATTGCAACCCGAAGAGCGCATTGAACTCATTCAAATGACCAAAATACCCGGACCAGGTGGGTATCGCTACAAGCCAATTGCGCTCAAATTAGATTACAACGATTCTTTTAAAGAGCGTTTCCCAGAAGCATACGAGCGCCTGATCATCGATGTCATTCGAGGAAACCAAACGCTATTCATGCGCCAAGACGAATTACAAGCTGCATGGACCTGGATCGAATCAGTGACGAGTAGTTGGAAAGCGGCCAACATGCCAAACGTGCTTTATGAAGCTGGTACTTGGGGGCCCGGTGATGACATCTTAAATGAAGATGAATCATGGATTACAAAAACTTGGAGAGAATGATTTCATTTGAGTCAAAACTTGAATTAGAAAAACGCCTCAGCAGCGATATCGCGCAGTATTTAACAGCCGCTATTTCTACAAATGGCAAAGCAACCCTTTTGCTATCTGGCGGCAGTACTCCCGGCGGAGTTTATCGTATGTTGTCAGAAACCGACCTCGACTGGAGTAAAGTTATCATTGGACTTGTAGACGAAAGATACGTAGGGCCAGAAAATGACTACTCAAACCATCTTCTCCTTAAAAATACTTTACTTCAAAATAAGGCGCAAGGTGCAGTTTTCATACCTATGGTGAGCAACTTATCCGATTACGTTCAAAATCAGCAAGAAATTGAAGCGGCTTACCGTATTTTTACGGAACCAGATGTCTGCTTGCTTGGCATGGGCCCTGACGGACACACCGCTTCAGTGTTCCCCAATGATCCAGCATCTCAAAATGCCTTGCAAAATACCACTGGCAACATTTACAACACAAATGCACCAGCGCATCCAACACAAAGAATTACTTGTTCAGCAAATTTACTTTGCCGTTCAAAGCACTTACTGCTGATGCTTACCGGTGAACAAAAATTAGAAGTCTTTGAGCAAGCCCAAAAACTCAAGCTGCCAATAGCAGCATTCAAAAATTACATTCAAGAAACCTATTATACTGCCTCATGATACACCCAACAATAGCTGAGATCACGGCCAGAATCATTGAAAGAAGCAAAGAGTCGCGCAGTGCCTATTTAAAACAAATGGATGCTGCATTTCAAGATGGTGTACACCGCAGTACCTTGAGTTGTGGTAATTTGGCACACGGTTTTGCAGCCTGCAACACCCATGACAAACAAGAACTTGCAGCAGATATCACGCCAAATTTAGGAATCCTGACCGCTTACAACGATATGCTTTCAGCTCATCAAGTATACGAGGACTACCCAAAAGATATTAAAAAGTTTGCCAATGAATTCAAGGCAGTGGCACAAGTAGCTGGAGGTGTGCCCGCGATGTGTGATGGCGTCACGCAAGGTCAGCCCGGGATGGAACTTTCATTATACAGCCGCGATGTTATTGCGTTGTCAAGTGCTGTTGGTTTGTCGCACAATATGTTTGATGGTGTACTTTGCTTAGGAATTTGCGATAAAATTGTTCCTGGCCTTCTTATGGGCGCTTTGCGCTTTGGTCATCTTCCCACCATTTTTATGCCCGGAGGCCCGATGCCAAGTGGCATCAGCAACGAAGAGAAGTCACAAATCAGACAAGCTTTTGCAGAAGGTAAAATTGGTAGAGCTGAACTCTTAAAAGGAGAAGCTGATTCATATCATTCACCAGGAACATGTACTTTTTACGGCACAGCCAATAGCAACCAAATGCTCATGGAAATCATGGGACTACACCTGCCAGGCTCTAGTTTTGTAAATCCAAATACCGAATTAAGACAGCTATTAAACAGAGAAGCTGTAAAGGTATTGGTCGACAACATCAAAATTGGAAAATCAAGAAGTCTTGCTCATATTTTTGATGAAAAAACAGTGGTGAATGGGATCATTGGTCTGCTTGCTACAGGCGGATCAACCAATCATACCATTCACCTTATTGCCATTGCGCGTGCAGCGGGCATCATCATCAATTGGGATGACATGTCTGACTTATCTGCCGTGATTCCATTGATTACAAGAATGTACCCGAACGGAGCCGCAGATGTGAATCATTTTCATGCTGCTGGTGGTATGGGCTTTGTCATTCATACCCTACTCGAAAAACACTTGCTACATGAAGATGTGGAAACCATTATAGGTAAAGGCTTGAATCAGTACACCAAAGAACCAAAAATTCAAGAGGGTTCCTTGATTTGGGTTGACGGTGCCAAGATTTCTTTGAATACCGCTATTGTGAGACCCGCAAATGAGCCTTTTACAGCAGATGGAGGCATCAAACTTTTAAAAGGAAATCTTGGACGCTCAGTTATCAAAACTGCTGCCGTAGATCCACAACACCGGATTGTAGAAGCTCCTGCCATTGTTTTCCACGAACAAACTGATCTTATTGCTGCCTTCAAACGCGGCGAACTCGATCAAGATTTTATCGCTGTTGTGCCGTTTCAGGGGCCTAAATTCAATGGCATGCCTGAATTACACAGCCTAACTCCTACCCTAACAGTATTACAGAAGAAAGGATTTAAAGTTGGCCTCGTCACTGACGGGCGGATGTCTGGCGCATCAGGAAAAGTTCCAGCGGCTATTCACCTTACGCCAGAAGCATATGACGGGGGCTTGATTGCCAAGATACAAACGGGTGATCTTTTGCGTTTAGATAGCGAAAATGGTATACTGGAAGTACTTAATGAAAAAGAAGTAATTGCGCGCTCTTTGAATCACAAAGCAAACGATCAGCATTTCTTATTTGGAAGAGAGTTGTTCTCCAACCTTCGCGCTTCAGTAAGCCAAAGCGAAGAGGGCGCTTCATTTATACTGTAACTTCTTCTTTCCAGATAATAGAAGCACATACGGATAGCAGTAAGGCACCCAAAACTATTGATAAGGAAACCGCGGATTCAATATGAAAAAACGGTGCAAGAAGCATTTTTACGCCAATAAAGCTGAGGATAAACGCCAATCCATATTTGAGTTTGGAAAACATATGAATCGAATTTGCGAGTAAAAAATACATAGAGCGCAAACCGAGCACAGCGAATATATTAGAAGTGTAAAGAATCAGCGGATCATTTGGTGCAATGGCAAAAATGGCCGGAATGGAATCAATGGCGAAAATAAGGTCAGTTGTTTCGATCACGACAAGTACAAGGAATAATTTTGTCGCTAAACGTTTGGTTCCCCTTTTTACAAAAAAACGATCGCCGTAATAATGCTTGGTAACCGGAAATATTTTGCGCACCAAGCGCGCACCAAGGCTTTTGCCGTAATCCTTTTGGTCGTCATCATCTGCATCAAACAATGATTTGATACCTGCATAAACCAAGAAGGCTCCAAAA
Organism: Bacteroidota bacterium; assembly: GCA_041176605.1. GTDB lineage: Bacteria > Bacteroidota > Bacteroidia > Flavobacteriales_D > Crocinitomicaceae > UBA952. The sequence goes on along the minus strand of JBEDCS010000065.1, from coordinate 10,300 downwards.
ATTGTTAAAATCAGATTGGGCCTAAAGAAGAACCCCGGTTGAGGGTGTGCGCCTTGATCTAGACTAAACTGATAACCAAATAATTCAAAGGCAGGCAAGTAGGTCATTTTAATGAGCCCGATCCCTGAAAAAATAAAAATGGCTCTGAAAACAAGCGCACCAATGATGCCCCAAAACAAAACGCGGTGTTGGAGAACACCGTCGAGTTTGAAGAACTTAAAGACCAAAATAAAGACAAACATGTTGTCTACGGATAGTGCTTCTTCTATCCAATAAGCTGACTGATATTCGGCAAATTTAGTAAAGCCAAGTTGCCACCAAACCACCGCGCTGAAACCCATGGAAAGTGAAATCCAAACGAGCGTCCAGCGCAGTGCTTCTTTATTTGTAATTTGATGGGCTTTCTTATTGACAAGACCAAGGTCAATGACTAACATGGTTAATATAACCACTACAAATATTCCGACTAACCAAGGATTGACCTGCATTTAAATTCTTCTTTATTTTTGCTCTAGTAAATAAGAGACTGCATTGGCAGCGTTTACGAATCCGCCAGTAATACAGATTTCTTTCATTTTCATTTTTTCACCGTTAGGTGCAACAACTTTCTTGTTGTATTTAGTTGTTGTTGTCATTAATACCTCACGCACCTGAACAGCAGTGAGCTCAGGGAAATAACTACGGATGAGTGCAGCTACACCTGCAGTTGCAGGGCAAGCCATTGATGTTCCACTTGCGTTTTCATAATTGTAATCTGGAACAGTTGAATAAATATCTACACCAGGCGCAAAGAAATCAACAGTTGTTGCTCCGTAATTTGAGAAATCAGCAATCAATTTCTTTGGGCTCTTAGAACTGCTGCTTGCACCTACTTCGATCCAGTTTGGTGATACTTTAGAACTGTTTAAGCGGCGTGTTGGGTAAGAATCTTCAACATCTTTGTTTTTGGCGTCGTTTCCTGCTGCATGCACCAATAAGACATCTTTACTTAACGCATATTCGATAGCTGCATCAACATATTCTTTGTTTGGCGTCCAGTATTTTCCAAAAGACATATTGATCACTTTGGCTCCGTTGTCTACTGCATAAATAATCGCATTGGCAACATCTTTATCGCGTTCGTCACCATCCGGAACAGCACGCAACACCATGATGCGCACGTTATCGGCAACTCCATCGATACCCATTCCGTTATTGCGACTAGCTGCAATAATTCCAGAAACGTGTGTGCCGTGCATGGCATCAGGGCCTTCGTAACGGTTACACCCGTAAATTTTAGAACTGAGGTCATTTGGATTGTCACCCACAATAGCGGTGCGAATTGAATCGGCATCTTGCAATGACATCGCGATAGAATTAGCAACTGACTCTTCAGCTGCTTTGATTTCTGTGTTAAGTTGGTCTGCTGGTATGAGCAAAAGGATTTGCTTCATGCGCCCTTGCATTTTTTTATCGAGCTCAGTGTTGGCAACATAGGAAGCATTTCCTTCCTTGCTGAAAGGTTGGCCGGTTTGGTCTTCAACGCGTCGCATGTATTCAGCCAAAGAGCGGATGTTTTTTAAGGAAGCTTGTTTTTCGTTGATTTCTTCTTCAAAAGCAATTTTAATTTTTTCGTAGGTTGCGAAACGAGCGCGCTCGTTAGCAGGTATGTCTTGGGCCTTTTTTCCAGCGAAGTACTTGGACTCCATTAAATACATGCGTGCCAATTCTAGGGCTTCTTTGCCTATATCTTCAGTGGCACCGCCTAAAAATGACCAACCGTTTACGTCGTCAATGTAACCATTTTGATCGTCATCGATGCCGTTTGCAGGAATTTCATCTTCATTGACCCAAATGACATCTTTGAGGTCTGGGTGGTCTGTTTCAACACCACTATCAATTACTGCAACAATTACTGTTGTTGATTTTTTACCTGCTGCATTGAGCATTTCATAGGCTTTGGTTGCGCCTGTTCCATAAACGCCATCGGCTTTTGGTTCTTTGAGATACCAATTAAGATTTTCAGGTTCTGAAGACTCGCTTTTTTGAGCAAAAGAAATTGTGGCGAGACTCACAAAAGCCAGTAAAATAAAGTTTCTATACATGTACTTATTAGTTTGAGAAAACGAAAATACGCTTAATTTCCTGCAGACGAAAATCTTGTTGAAAAGTTAATTTGTGGAGAAAACGTTCAAAACAATGTGTGTCAAGTTACACACAGAGCAAAACAATGCAGTAATTTTGTCCAAAAATAACATTACAACCATGAGTCAAATTGAACATCTTTCTTGCTTAATCATCGGATCTGGACCCGCGGGTTATACTGCTGCTATATACGCTGCACGCGCAGACATGAAACCTGTTATGTATCAGGGATTACAACCAGGTGGCCAACTTACAACCACCAATGAAGTAGAAAATTTCCCAGGTTATCCAGATGGCATTAGCGGCCCAGAAATGATGTTGCAACTCGAAGCGCAAGCAAAGCGTTTTCAGACCGATATCCGCAGTGGTTTTATTACCAAAGTTGATTTCACAGGACCCGTTCACAAATGCTGGACCGAAGACAACCATGAAATCCATGCAGATACCATTATCATCTCTACTGGTGCATCTGCTAAATACTTAGGTCTAGAAAGCGAGCAAAAATACCTCAAATTAGGTGGCGGTGTTTCTGCATGTGCTGTTTGCGATGGCTTTTTCTACAGAAACCAAGAAGTAGTGATCGTCGGCGCTGGTGACTCAGCCTGTGAAGAAGCGCATTATCTGTCAAAACTTTGTACGAAAGTAACCATGCTCGTTCGTAAAGAATCTTTCAGAGCTTCTAAGATCATGGCTGAACGCGTACAAAACACACCTAATATTGAAATTCTTTACAATACCGAAACTTTAGAAGTATTAGGTGATGGTCAGCTTGTGACAGGCGTTCGTACAATTAACAATATCACTAAGCAAGAATCTGAAATTGCTTGTACTGGATTCTTTGTTGCGATTGGGCACCAACCTAATACGGATGTTTTCAAACCATTTATCGACCTCGACGAAACAGGTTATATCAAATATGCACAACCTGGCACTTCTAAAACCAATGTTGCTGGTGTATTTGTTGCCGGAGATGCCGCAGACAAAACTTATCGCCAGGCAATTACAGCTGCAGGCACAGGTTGCATGGCTGCACTTGATGCCGAGCGCTATTTAGCTGCAAAAGGTCATTAATTGAACCAAAAACATATCAAATTATTAAAAATGCAGTGCTCAACGCACTGCATTTTTATTTAAGAGCTTGATGAAATGAAATCCTTTGGGTGCAAATCCTTGGTTATAAAAGAATTTGTGTGCTTTGAAATTGGTTGTGTAAGAATCTAAGGCCAACATATTACAACCCTCTTGTTGCGCTTTCTGCTCAAGCGTATCAAAGATCAGCTCACCCACTCCTCTGCTGCGATAAGCTTCAGCCACCACAATATTGTCGAGCTCTAAGTATTTACCAATCCATAATTTGTTGCCAATCCAAAAACCACAAACCGCAACACACTGCTTTTGATCGAATACCACAAGCTGTCCGTAATTATGGGGCAACATGAGGTCGAGTTCTTGGCTGTATTGCTCAGCTGTCAAAGAAGGATACAATTCTTGGAGCACATCCAAGTTGGCCAACATGGCCGATTTTTCTTTTAGTAATTCAATATGAAAACCCATCTTTTGGCTCATTTATTTTAAATGTGTTTCGAATAATTCTAGAATGCGGCGGTATTCGTCGGTCCAAGAACTCGGCTCTGTAAAGCCATGAGCTTCCACCGGATAAACCGCTAAATCCCAGTTCGTTTTCCCCAACTCTATCAAGCGCTGATTAAGCCGGACGATATCCTGAAATTGAACGTTATCATCTACCATACCGTGTAACAGCAACAAAGGATCTTGAAGTCCTTCGGCAAAATAAATAGGAGAACTTTGTTTGTAAGCTTCTGGGTCTGTTTCAGGATCATTTAATATGTTACTTGTGTATTCGTGATTGTAATGAGCCCAGTCGGTTACTGATCTTAAAGCGGCACCACAAGCAAATTCACCCGGTTTGGTAAACAAGGCCATGAGGGTTAAGAATCCACCGTAAGATCCACCATAAATTCCTACCCTTTTTGGATCAATTCCCAATTGTGACACTAAATATTTTTTGGCATCTGCGTAATCTTCGAGGTCACGGCCACCCATGTGGCGATATATTGCTGTGCGGTAGTCACGGCCATAGCCTTCACTTGCCCGATAATCTAAATCAATCACGGTATAACCTCTTTCGAGCAGCAAATGATGAAACATATATTCACGGTAATAATGACTCCAGCCTTTGTGGGCATTTTGTAAGTATCCTGCTCCGTGAACAAAGCAAACCGCTGCCCCGTTCTTGAGCGCTTGTTTAGGTTCATACAAGCGAGCATATATTTGCACGCCGTCTGTGGCCGTTATTGTCACTATTTTCGGATCTGTCCATTGATAAGCATTAAATGCTGGGGTGCACGAAGTGGTGACTTGTTGCAATTTAGTGTTGGTTTCACATTTTGCCAAATAGAGTTCCCATGGTCGATTGGTGTAACTGTAACGCACTAATAGCTCTGACTCATTAGGTGACAACAATACTTCGTGAAATCCATCTTTAGTCAAGATCGGCTTCAGCGTTTTACTACGGATATCTAACTCCCAGAAATCGCGATTACCGGGATGTGTTTTATTACAAGTGAGGAAGAATTTGCTGCGATCAACGGAAAGTTGTACGCCGTGAACTTCAAAATTTCCCGTAGTTAGTGCACTTGTTTTTTTATTTTTTAGTTCAAAAGAATAAAGATGTGAAAATCCTGTCTCTTCGCTCTGATAATAAAATGAAGCGCCATCAATTAACCAACCCAATACGCCAGACTCCATGTTCCAAGAAGAAATACCGGGGCCACCTATCCAGGCATCGTCGTGTTGATGCACGAGTTCAGTAACTTGAGCCGCATTCAAATCTAACAAAACAATCCATCTGTCTTTATTATCTGAACTTCGGATGTCGATCAGGGCTGTTGGCTGAGCAGTAGCAAAAATAGCTTCATGAATAAAGAGCTTTCGACCTTCCTTGTTTGTACTGAGTTTAGAAAAATCAATTTGCTGTAATTTGTTACTCGATAAATTGATCAAAAACAGGGTCTCTTCTGGATCTTCTTGCCCTACTTTTGCCCTGGCTTTTAAAGTTTCAGTGTAGCCACTTTTGGTGACGAATTTCGTTACGTTGGTTAAATTCTCTTTTGCATCTGAATGCCTGAGTGCCAGCACAAAGTGGGCCGATGGGTCTAGTTGCATTCTAGCAGGCTCAAAACCAAGATAAATTGTTTGATCTGGCGCAGGAGTGGCTTTTGTTTTTTGCAAATAAAGAAAAAGCGCTTTCTGTTCTTCTTCAAGTGCAGTGGATGCTTTCTTCGCAGGAGCTTGTTGTGTGCTTAAATTGGTCAGTTGGGAGATTTTTGAGCTTTGTAAATCGAGCTGCATCCATTGGCCTGCCATTATAAATGTTAGGAATTGTGGATTGGTTTGTCTTTGAAAAGCATAAAGCCCCGAGATCCCGTCTAAGTAGACTTTTCGTTTACCTGTTTTTTTATCAATGCTAAACAATTGGTCGTTTTGGTAACAAACTTGTTGTTCAAAATGAGATTGCGATGGGTCAAATGCTACAAATTCATGAGCTGTTTGTCCAGACACCCAAGTGCTTATGCCTTTTGCCTGATCTAAAATGAAGTGTGAAACCACAGCCGAATCTTGGAATTTTCGTTCATAAAGTACTTTTTTACCATTGTAGGACCAAGTTGGGTTTTCAGGTAGGGCTCCTACAAAAGCAGGACCTTTCATGATTTCAGCTAGTTGCAGTTGTGCAAGAACAGCGTTGTGCAGACAAATACCAACGACAAATAAGAATATGCTTTTCATTCGTTAAAAATAGAAATAATTGTACTTTTGATTCAAAGAATCTGCATGAAGAAATTGCTCTACGTTTTATTATCTGAAAGAAACTACCTGCTGACCCTGCATCGGTTCTTTTACCTCTTTTATAACCTTGGTTTTTTGCGCAACAAAGAGGCCTTCAAGTTTCATTATTTTGTCAAGAAAGTCATTCGTCCTGATTTCGTTGTCATCGATATCGGCGCCAACCTCGGTTACTTTGCCAAGACTTTTTCTAAATTAGCCCAAAAAGGTAAAGTTATTGCCATTGAACCATTGCCACAATTTTATCATATTTTGGATCACTTTATTGGCCACCAAGAAAACGTTGAGCTACACAATGTTGCTTTGGGGAAAGAAACAGGCGTTATACGCATGGTATTACCCCAAACCAACGGCATGATCCGAACGGGCTTGCCACATATCTTAAGACCAGGAGAAGAGCAAACACAAGAGAAAATACAAGATGTGCAGATGGTCAATACCGCCGACTTCTTTCAGACTTTTGAACGCATCGATTATATCAAATGTGACATCGAAGGTCATGAATGGGAAGTTTTTGAGCAACTAGGCACCATGATCAGTAAGCATAGGCCAATTATTCAATTGGAAATTGATCCAAAAAACGAAGCCACATTATTTGATTTTTTCTCCAAACAAGACTATCAACGCTATGGTTTGAATGGTCAGGTTTGTCAAAAAGAAAGCACACAACATTTTGGTGGAGATTATCTATTTATCCCTACTGAAAAAGAAAATTTAGTTGCGCAATGGAACGCTTAGTTACGGTAATTCTTCTTTTGTTATTGCTGACAAGCGCTTGTGAAAAAGGCACAGGTTCTTTTGTCATCAAAGGAACCATTACAGACAACTCCTTTCCTGGTGGCTTGGCCGGAGCCGAACTCAAATTTTATAAAGTACCTATCGGTACTTCAGAAGAAATTTTGATCGATGTCATTACTGTGCCCTCAGACGGCGCCTATGAATTTAAGGTTCCCCGCGATAAAATTGAACGCTATATCGTTAGGGTTTTTAAAACCAATTATTTTCCAATTGAAAAAGACATCTACTATTCAGAACTCAGCATCAAAGAGCCAAAAGTTTTAAATATGAATACGGACGCCATGGCCTGGGTAAAAATTCATTTCAAAAACAATAACCCGAGTAATCTGGACCATTTTCGCTATATCAAGCAAGAAGGATTAACTGGCTGCCCCACCTGTTGTCCTAGTATTGCCCAAGATTTTTACGGCCCTCTTGACACCACCTTTTATTGCGTCAACAAGGGCAACACAAACTATTCCATTCTTTATTGGGAACTCGATACTCCAAACAACGGCTCCAAAAGTGCCTTCACCGTCCCCTTTGACACCGCTCAAATCGAGGTGCTTTACTAAGCTTGGTCAAGTATTATTTTTGCTTGAAGAATTGAGAAGTTAGGCCTTTATTGACCTGATAATTACTAAATTCTAGGGTTATTTTACCTTCTTGGGCTTCTTTTGTAGAGGTCGGTTTTTTCTTTGTTTGATGTAAATCAGCAGCAACACTTTTGGGCAATTTAAACTTCTTGACATCGATCGTAAATACCAATTTACTTGGCAAACCATACTTCACTTGATCGGTATAGAAATAATCGATATCAAGTGTACCGTTGGTCTTACTCGTTACTTGTGCTTTCATGATGACATCCTTGAGAGGATCAATCCATAATTTTACCAAAATAAGATCAGAACCCTCCGTGAGCGGCAACACTGAAATCACTTGCGTTTTGATGGATCCTAACATTTTGGTACCGTTAAGCGCACTTGTATAACCTTTTTCGTTGGTTAAAAAAGCTGTTAAATCACCCATGCCCTGTTTGGGCAAAATCGCGATTCCTTTAGATTCAACTTTAAATAAGTTAGGTTGCTTGAAATAGACCTTCGCATTGACGTCGTCTATTTTAATCATTGGCACATTGGCATGAATATGCACTTGCGCACTGTAATCAGTTACTTTTTCGAGCTTAAGCCTGACCTCTTTGAGCAATAAATTAGGGTCCTGAGCAAGTACGGGATGCGCAGAAATGGCAACGAAAACGAATAGGAAAATGGAAAGAATTTTCATGAGGTAATGTCTTTTCTGTTGAATTGAAAAATGGCTAGGCCAACAAACAGGATGTTATGAGCAAGTAGGATCCAGATAGATTCCCAAATTGCTGACCACGGAACAGGATCGCTGAAAAAGCTTCGCCAAGACGCCATGTGGGTTGTAAACAAAAACGGCTTGACATGGTCAAATACAGATACATCTAGCGAACCAATGATGGTGAACAGAATGATGACAGCCATCGTTGAAACAATTGGGCCAATCGAATTATCTGCAAAGGCAGATAAGCAAATAGAAAGCGTGGCGATGGTGAGCAAGGCCAAATAGGCTACAAAAAACGCCAAGCCATAGCGCCAAAGTATATCTGCCTCAGGCAGAATAACCAAACCATCGGAATTTAAAACAATTAAATCTCCGGTACCAAATACCCAACGCCCCACAAAAACAGCTAAAAACCCCATCCACAATACCAAAATAAAGGTGTAAGTGGCCGCTGCAATAATTTTAGAGAGCACCACTTGCGTTCTTGTGATGGGTTTGGTGAGCAACATGCGCAAGGTGCCCATTGCTGCCTCACCAGAAAGTAAGTCACCGGTAACTAAAGCAACTAGCAACGGAATATGTACAATAAGCATCTGCAAAACAATAAATGCGATGAGGTTACCATTTAAAATATGACCATTGAAAGAAAGTGTTTGTTCAAAAGATGCGGTTACAAAAGAGATGTACATCTTACCATCAGCTTTCATGGCAAAGAGAATAATCCCAATCAGTAAGGTCAAGGCAGCGATGCCGATATAGCTGCGTGGTTTGGCTAAGATCTTGACAAATTCGTTGATGATGTTTTTTCTAAGCATTGGACTGTGTCATTTGAATGAAAAAATCTTCGAGTTTTCTTTTGGGCTCAAGCGCCATGATTTCAAAACCTTCGGCAACAAGTTTTGCATTTAAGGCGGGAATGAATTGTTTTTCTATATTGAGCTCAAGGGTTTTAGGACTGCTTATTTTAAGCGCTACTTCTGAAAAATGAGTTTGGATAAAGGTTGCTGCAGCTGCGGCATTAGCTGAAAACTCGATATGCAAAGCCGTTTCTTGCTGATTCATGAGCTGAGCTACCTCCCCTTCGACGATGCCTTCCCCCCTATTAATAATGACCATTCGGTTGGCCACTAATTCGATTTCAGCTAATTGGTGCGAGGACAAAATAACCGTTTTTTGCTGCTCATGTTTAAGCCTCAGGATCAATTCTCTGACCTCGATGATCCCTTGCGGATCTAGACCTGTTGTGGGTTCATCAAGGATGATTAATTCTGGTTGATGCAGTAAGGTCTGGGCGATGCCTAAACGCTGCTTCATACCGTGAGAAAAACCAGCCACCTTATCTTTTTCTCGGCCGGCGAGCCCCACAAACTCGAGTTGCTCGTATAATTGCTTTTCGGAGACCTCTGCACCCGAGATTCGGGCAAATATTTTGAGGTTTTGAAGTGCACTTAGGTACTTATAAAAATCGGGTTTTTCGACGATGCTACCTATTCTTGACATGATAGCGGCACGTTCTTTTTGAAGGTCTTTGCCAAAAATTTGAATGTGACCTGCATCGGGGCGTATCAAGGACAACATACAACGCATAGTGGTACTTTTACCCGCACCATTGGGACCTAAAAAACCAAAGATGTCACCCTTGTTTACAGTAAAACTGACATCCTTTACGGCAGTAAAATTTCCGAACGACTTTTTGAGGTGCTGAACGCTTAATATAGGATCGTTTGTCATAGTTGAAAGTTAATGAAATAAATTCAAGGCTTCAGTAACTTAAATCACTTAAACAGCGCTTCAACTTTCTTGAAACGATACGCAAAAATTTGCTCGAGTTTCGGGCGCACCAAAAATGGATGCACCAAGCGGCCCAGAAGCCCAAATGGCAATACATATGTTACGATATCTGTCATTTCCACACCGCCCTCGACGGCTTTAAAATGATGCTCGTGATGCCAAACCTTATAAGGCCCAACGCGTTGTTCATCGACAAAAAACTGAAGGTCCTTGACGGTTTTAATTTCAGTTACCCAGTTCATCGGAATACCGGCAAGTGGTTTAACGGTGTAAGCAATCATGAGGCCTTCATACATTTTTTGAGGCACTTCGGACTTCACGATAAAACCCATGGTGGGTGGCGTAATTTCCTTTAAGTTATTTGGAGAGGAAAAATAATCCCAACAAGTTTGTAGATCTGTAGGGATAAACTGAGTTCTTTTGAGTTGATACATGC
>JBEDCS010000064.1:0-3241 GCA_041176605.1 Bacteroidota bacterium | reverse complement strand
AACTTCCGGTAGACCACGAATTTGACATGCCTGCAAGGTAAAAACCAAGGCCAGGTCGATGAAAAATACGTTTAACTTCTTCGGTTTCTTGAGCCCCATAGGACTGACTCCATTGGTAGGTGCCCTGTTGATCAAGTTTCAATAAATATCCTTGGGCACTTTGCTCCCAACTGCCTGAACTTCCTCCTACAATAAAACTCGAATCTGGCAAAACCAAAATATCTTCGCCTTTATCAAAGCCTGAACCAGAATACAACTTATAAAAGCGCTGCTGACCCCATGCAATGGAGCTAAACGCAAGAATGAAAAATATTATAACGCGCATTTGACTTGCAAATAAATAGATGCTCCTTTATGAAGCGTTATGTTATCAGAACGAAGTAAAAATTGATACTTATTCAAAGTAATCGCACTATATGCTTGGGCTCTTAGACCGCCGAATCCGCCGTAGGCAGCGCCGATCCCGGTTTGCCACTTTTTGGAAACGTTGATGTGTGCACCAGCAAAAATCAGTGGCGTGTAGGTTTGTCGGAGTAAAAAATGAGCGCCATAATAGGCTTGAACCCGAATACTGCTGTCTTGATTTACCATTTTTGACAATTGGATACTTGCAGGTAAGAGTGTCCATTGTCTGAGTTCAGTGCGCTCAAATCCGAGGTCAAGGAGCGCTGAATCAAGGGTATTTGAAAACTGTAGTTGCTGTAAGTCTTGGAGTTCATAGGCACCATAATGATAAGAACCATTCAGCTGAACTTGTTGAAGTGGTGAAATTTGATAGGTAAACCCTAAATTTTGAATTTTCAATTGAAATACAATGGGTTCGGTGTCTGTTTCTGAACTGAATCGATAATCGAGATCAAGTCCAAGCCCTATGGCCGAAAGAGGTTTAGTAGTGTAACGGCCATTTGCAGCGAGCTCGATATGAATAGAATCTTGCACCGGATCTTGAAACCAAGTAGTATTCAAAAATTTGGCATCGATCAGATTTTGAACACCAATAAGATTGATTTGAACAGAGGTTTGGCTTTGTGGGTTATATGCGCCCAATCCTAATTTGGAAAAACTCATGCTTTGAACGCGTGTATTTGAAAATTGAAGCGTATCACCTAAAAATGGAGCCCCACCTAAAAATACAAAACCAAATGCATCCTTAGAAAACTGAATTCCAGTATAATGCTCTACACCTGCCCCAAACAACCAATTCCAGGAAGACGCCAACTTTTTGGGGTCTTTACTCAGGGTTTTGTTTGTCTGAAATTGAAAATTAGCGTGCATTTGCAATCCAAAAGTATTGCGCAATGGCAATGATTGATAGGTTTCTGTTAAGAGACTAGAATCTAAAAAACCGCCATAAAAAAATGCTTGTGGAATTCTTTTGGGCAATGACGTGCTGTTATAGGCACCATTGGCTTCAAAGAGCAATTGCTTTTGAGCTGAAAGTTGCAGCTGAACGCAAAAAACAACCATTAAACAGGCAAGATATTTCATGGTCGGATGCTGGTTTTGAGTTGTAAATTGAGCTTAAATGCCAAATAGGCATTGGCTTGAACTTCTTGCATGATCGCCAAACCAGAATTAGGGTCAAGGGTAGAAAAACTTGCTTGAACAAGGACTTGATCGAGGTTATTGAGGTCCTTTAAAATAGATTCAGGAAGCGCTATTTTTAATTTAGATACCTTTTTCTGTAAACCATCTGTTGGGTCTAGCTGCCCGAGTGTGGAGGCTGAAATTTGAGCATCTGCCAACACCGAATGCTGAATTTGCCCATCTTTTAAGAAATACAATACAAGATCGGTAGCAAAAGGAAAAGCATTGGTTGCTTCTATGACAAGTGCACCTGAGTTCACATGAGTTTTGGATAAATCTTGTTTGATATCTAAATCAAAGGTGTCTTGAAGCGTGAGGCCATCAGCAGAAAATTTGAGTGGCATACTGGCAGAAACTTTCACTTTCAAACGACTGTTCGGAAAGGCTTCATCGTGTCCTGCCGATGTGTTTCCCCATGGGTTTAGTTGCAATTGGTAAGTTATATTTTGGGAAGCACCTAGATTTTCCAGGTAGTTTTCTATATTGCTATTGTTGGCATCAAAATGCAAAGGCAAGGAGCTTGGCTGCAGCGCAGACCAAGAACCTAAAGCTGGAGGAAGAAAAAAGTTAGACCCAATTGCCTGAGCCTGTAGTGAAATAGACTGACCTTGAGTATTGGTAGCTTGTAATGATGAAATCTGAGCACGGAGCGCGACTTTAAAACCATTTTCGACTGTGACATCCATGGATAAATTGGGTAAGTCAAGCGTGCCCGCAACAATTTGATCGAGGTAAGGCAATTGAAATGTTTGTTGCTCGTTGAGAATAGCAGACCCAAAATAACCTTTGGCGTAGTCAAATGTTAAATCTTGGAAACTTGCTTCGTATTTGAACAATTGATTGGAATAAATGGAAACTGTTGGGCCGTTAGGATCTGTTTGTAGGGTCAGCTTAGATTGCAGTTTATTGAACTCTAGCCCTTGTACACCTCCTAAGTCGATTTCATATTGACTTAAATCTATGGTTTCATAAGCGATGGTTGGGTTTTGAACCGTCCCGGCACTCACTACAAAATTTTGTACAAAAGACTGGCCATTGAGCTTGACACCCGGAAGTTCTACTTGATAAAGCACCGCAGTATTGAGTGGATTGAACACCTTTAACTTTACCCTACCCGACTTCACGCGTACCTTTTTGAGTTGGATGTCCTGCAGATCCAATTCATGAGTTTTGACACTATTGACAAAAGTAAACCCAGGCGTAACGTTGTTGACCGTAAATACAGTTTGGAATTGCTGAATGATAGTGGTGTCTGGAATATTGATGAGGTCTGATAAACCAATATCAATGAGTGTTCTACTTAGTGCCACATCAATTTGAGAGCCACTGATTGCAAGTGTAGAGTCGTTGTAAAAATTACTCAAATCTAGGGTATCCTTAAGCACAGGGACTTCCCAATCTGAATTCCAACGAGTGGCTTCTTTTTTACAAGCGCTAAATACTAAAACCAATAAAAGTATGGCTGTAATTCTCACGTTAACATTTTTCTATGACCGCTGCATAACCTTGACCCACTCCAATACACATCGTAACCAATGCATAACGCTGATTGGTTTGATGCAGTTGCCTCGCTGCAGTTAATAATAAACGAGCTCCTGACATTCCGAGTGGATGACCAAGTGAAATGGCACCTCCATTTGGATTAATTCTTGGA
>JBEDCS010000063.1:0-10732 GCA_041176605.1 Bacteroidota bacterium | reverse complement strand
GGATAAGTTTTGACACTACTTACTGACCATCGTTCGGGTTTTAGGTCGGATAATATGCGCAGATTTCTTTGTTCAGAGTAGGCCTGGCCATCTTTATCTTTTGTTTCAAGATTGAATAAATATGCCCCCGGTTTCCAGTTTTTTGTATTCAAAAAATAGATTTCTTTGGCTTTTGGACTATTTACTTCTAGGACTACAGAATCATCAATACTTAATTTAAATGATGCTGATTGATCAGTGCTGGTAATGGGCAGCGCAATAGTTTGCCCATAAGAGGTTGCCAAGTTTTCTTTGAAACCAAATGTGCTTGGTGCCACGGCGTCAGTGAACTCATCTTTGGTAAATAATGGCGCCAAGAAACCCACTAGCAAGCCAACTACAAGAAGCCAAATGATTATTTTCTTCATAAGATGCTGTTAAATTTTGTCTAAAATAGTTTGGTCATCAATCATGCCGTGGCTAGCCGCGTAATGGACTTCGCCATTTTTGATGAGCAAACATTGTGGAGACTCATGTTGAATATGTGTGTCAAATGCAATTTGATCTGAAATACTACGAAACTGAATCAAATCGAGGTACCAACACGCTAAAACGTCTTTTTTGAAAAGCTCAGAATGTTCAAACCTATTTAGTGCCATGGAAGAAATAGAACAACGGGTGCTATGTTTAAACACAACTTGTGGTTGTTCAAAGGATGCACTTTGAATAGCTTTCCATTGTTCGAGCTCAGTTAGATGTTGCCAACTCATGATACGCCAGCTGTAAATTGCTTGAGAAAACGAAGGTCATTTTCTGAATATAAACGCAAATCGGTTACGCGATACTTGAGCTGTGCAATGCGTTCAACACCCATTCCAAAAGCAAAACCACTATAAGTTTTGGAATCAATACCGCAAGACTCTAGTACATTTGGATCGACCATACCACAACCCATAATCTCTAACCAGCCGGTGTATTTACAGACATTGCAGCCTTTTCCGGCGCACAATGAACAAGAGACATCTACCTCAGCGCTAGGTTCTGTAAAGGGGAAATAAGACGGTCGGAGTCGGATTTGAGTTTGTTCACCAAAAAGTTCTTGCGCAAAAAACAATAATGTTTGCTTGAGATCGGCAAAAGAAACGTTTTGGTCAATATACAAGCCCTCGACTTGATGAAAGAAGCAGTGTGCGCGGGCAGAAATTGCTTCATTGCGGTATACGCGGCCTGGTGAAATTGTCCTGATTGGCGGTTGCTCTTGCTCCATGACGCGAACCTGAACACTACTTGTGTGGGTGCGCAATGCCCATTCTTGCTCTCCTTTTTCAATAAAGAAAGTGTCTTGCATATCTCGGGCAGGATGCTCAGGCGGAAAATTTAAGGCACTAAAGTTGTGCCAATCATCTTCAATTTCAGGGCCTTCAGATACCACAAAACCAATGCGGTTAAAAATTTCAATGATCTCTCTTCGGATCAATGAAAGCGGATGATGCGAACCTACATTTGGATCGGAAGGTGGTTTGGTGAGGTCATCTTTTTGAACCTGATTGACAGCAACCGAAAGCGCTGCTTTTGCCTCAGCAAAAATTGACTCGGCCTGTTGCTTCAGTTCGTTTACTTGTTGGCCATAAGCGCGCTTTTGCTCATTGGGAATGTCTTTGAGCGCTGCATAAAGGTCTTTTAGGACGTTTTTGGAACCTAAAAAACGGATCCTGAATTGTTCGAGTTCGGTTTCGTTTTGAATGGCAACCGATGAAAGCTCTTTGGATAAATCTTCGATGTTCATTTTTCTGCTGCAAAATTGTAACCTTTTGACGCCGTAACTTGTTTAAGTTCTTGGTCATGGGTGATATGCAAATGTACGAGAAAAAAAAGCTGCTGCGTTCAGCGCTCATTGGTTTTATAGGATTTGTCTTATTGACGGGCTTGTTGAACGCTTGTAAGGAGCCTTCACCAACGACCTTAGAGGTAAGTGTTATTACGGATGCCGGTACGATTTTGCCAAATGCCAAAGTTTGGTTGAAAGCCGAACCCACAGATACTGTCCATAATGCCATTTCCATTGACGACAGCACTACAACAGATGCTGCTGGCAAAGCCTATTTTGACCTAAGTTCTTATTATAAACCTGGGCAAATTGGCGTCATGATTATAAAGGTCAATGGCTTTTATTTTGGACTCAACGGTTCGGTAATTAAAGAAATAAAAGAGGAAGAACGCAACCAAGTATTGCTAACCCTACAATAATACTACAACCTGGAAGTTTTAAAATTTGAAAAATTAACGTAAATTTGGAACATTCGAAACCTATGAAAACGATCCTAACTAGCCTACTCGCCGTTTCGCTGCTATTCATTTTAGGGAGCTGCGAACCAACAGATCCTGCGGTCATCAAAGTATTTGTCCGCTCTTCATCTAACCAACTCATAGATGGCGCTAAAGTCATTATTATTGGTGACATGCAATCAGAACCTGCTACACTAGAATGGGTAGACACCACCTACACCAATTCTTCAGGTTTCACAACTTTTGACATGGACCCATACTTTGCAATTTCCGGTGAAAACGGAAAAACAGCTTATTTCGATATCATCGTCAAATACAACAACAAAACAGCATATGGTTATACCCGTGCTAAGGTACACACCACTGCAGTTGAAACGATCTACTTACCCAACTAAGAAGCACTCATGAAAAAACTCATTTTATTATCATTCGCGGCAGTTACATTAGTTTCACTGACTTCATGTCGCAAGAAACTAGACACCATTGCGCACATTTATGTAAAAGATGAAACCAACGCAAGTGTTTCAAACGCCATGGTAGTTCTTTACGGGACAAACACGCAAAGCACACCGCAACAAGTTGCCGTTTATGATACGGCTTACACCAATGCAAATGGTTTAGCTAGCTTCAACTACAACGAGCTTTATCAACTTGGGCAAGCTGGTGTCGCCGTACTTGACATCAAAGCTCAAAAAGGCAATAAAGTTGGTCAGGGTATCATTAAAATTGAACCTGAAATGGTCAATGAAGAGACCGTTTACATTCAGCCTTAATTAAGCAACTATCTTCTTTAACAAGTCTTCTTGATCTCCAAGAAGCTCATTTAAACACAAGTATTGCTGGAGTTCTTCCGGGAAACTGATTTGGTATTCCGTAATGAATCCAAATTCATACCTGCACAAGAATTCACTGACCTCCAGGCCTGTTTCTTTTTGCAACAGATTGATGACGCCATTCAACCTTGACATTTTAATGACAAGTTTGGTTTCATAGAACAAGACATCCTCTTGCATAAGTCCTGAGATCGTAACGTCTGAATCTTGGTTGTTGAACCAAATGTGCTGAATTCTAAAATTTCTAGTCATAGCTCCTTGTTTTGATGATACAAAGTTCTTGCACAACATCGTAAACGTTTTACGTGCTTCTGAAAATATACTAAAATGCTGAATTATTCACTAATTTTGCACCATGTCTGAAGACCAACCAATGTCTTTTCTTGAACACCTTGAAGAACTCAGGTGGCGTTTGCTACGTGCGGCCATCGCGGTTATTGTTTTCGCGAGTGTTATTTGGGTTTACCAACGAGAAATCATGGAAGGGGTTTTTCTCAATATGGTGGATCCCAATTTTGTGAGTTTTCGCTTACTCTGTGAATACCTCGGCGTTTGTGTAGAGCAGATCAATGTAGATTTTCAAAGCACGACACTTTCAGGTCAGTTTTCTTACGCCTTAATGATGAGCATCATGGGCGGTGTGGTATTGGCTTTCCCTTATATTTTTTATCAGCTGTGGGCTTTTGTCAAACCAGGACTTAAATTTCAAGAGAAAAAGATGGCGAGAGGAATCGTTTTTTACGTGAGCCTTTTGTTCTTCTTGGGTATTTTATTTGGTTATTACGTAGTAGCGCCATTAAGCGTTCAGTTTTTCGGAGCGTTTCAAATTACTCCCGATATCAAAACAGATGTTACCATTGCCTCTTACATGAGCACGGTGCTTTCCACCGTTTTCTATACCGGTCTCTTTTTCCTTTTTCCAATCGTGACTTTCTTATTGGTAAAAATTGGCCTGTTTACACCTGAATTTTTAATAAAATATCGCAAGCACGCCATTGTAGTGATCCTAATTTTAGCCGCCGTAATTACACCACCAGATGTGATTTCTCAGGTAATTGTCACCATTCCTATTTACCTGCTTTTTGAAGTCAGTATTCTAGTTGCCAAGCGCGTTAGTAAGCAGGAAGAAGAAGAAAAATAGTGCCATGAACAGAATCATTCTGCTTTTTTTCTGTCTGTTTCAACTTCAGTTTTTTGCACAACAGACTATCGTTTCAGGTCGTGTAACTGACCAAAAAGGAGATCCAATTGGTTTGGTTTTGGTACAATACCAAGATAGTAAAATCAGTACCAAAACCGATTCATTAGGTTATTACCAAATCAGCACCTATTATGCCACAGACACTTTAGTTTTTCGCCTCATTGGTTATCAAACAGCAAAGCGAACTGTTCAAAAAGATCAAGGCCAAGAAATCAATGTCAAGTTAAAAACGCAGGATAAAGATGTTGCAGAAATTATCCTAAAAGCACCCAAAGAAACCCGTGGAGCACAGTTACACCGGAGGGTCATCAATTTTAAAGACGTCAATAACAAAGAAAAACTCGGTGCATTTGAGTACCATCTTTACAACAAAATTCAGCTAGACGTCAATAATCTTGATTCTAGCTTGTTGAAAAGAGACATCGTGGACAAAGTAGGTCTTGTCAAGGACTACATGGAGACTGACAGCATACAAAAAGCATTGTTGCCCATCATTTTATCCGAAAGCGTTTCAGACTATTACTACCGAAAAGATCCTAAGGTTAAAAAAGAAGTTGTGAGTGCAACGCGCATCACAGGTGTCGAGAACATGCAAATGACCCAATTTTTGGGAGACATGTACCTTGATTTAAATGTATATGACAACATCTATGATTTATTCAATAAATCTTTCATTAGCCCTTTAGCCACCTACGCTCGTACCTATTATAACTTTTACCTCGATGACTCCACCTTCATTGGCTCAGATTGGTGCTATAAATTAAGATTTGTACCCAAGCGCACTGGTGACTTAGTCTTTGTTGGGCACATGTGGATCCACGACACCACTTACGCTGTCAAGCAAATTTCAGCTCAAATAGCTGATGCGGCTAACTTAAACTATATCGATCAGTTTTACTTTGAGCACCGCTTTGAACAAGTGCAAAAAGAAGTCTGGATGCTCACCGAAGAACGCATGGTTATTTCGTTCAAAGCAACAGAAAAAAGTAAATTGCTCGGCCTGATTGGCAGGAAAACTAGTAAGCGCAGCGCTTTTATCATCAACCAACCCTATGACGAAGCCTTTTACCGAACCGATAATGCGGTTGAGGTTCAAGAAAATGCCAAAACACGCACCGATCAAGAATGGGAAACATTGAGGCCACAGGCCCTTACAAATAAAGAACAGCGCATACAAGAAATGGTTGACTCTCTGGAGGCGCAGCCCTTTTACCAAAATATGCGCAAATTGACCTATTTTGCTACCACAGGATATTGGCCCGTCCATAAAATTGAAATCGGTTCAGCAGCATCGCTTTTGAGTGTCAACCCTGCAGAAAAATTCAGAGTGGCGCTCGCACTCCGAACCTCAAATGATTTTTCCAAAAGACTAGAGCTAGGTGGGCGGCTGGCTTATGGTTTCGGAGACGAGAAATTTAAATACAGCGTACGGGTTCGTTACAACATTACGCCCAAAAAACGCGGTATGCTCATCGGCTATTACAGCTATGACATTGAACAAATCGGGCAATCTCCAACCGCTGCGTCCATGGGGACCTCATTTGCAACCTTCTTTAGTACCGCCCCTTTTGATAAACTTACTTTTGTCCAGAAAGCAGGTTTGAGCCTGGAGAAAGACATCAAAAAGGACCTCATCCTCTATGGCGCACTTGAATGGAAGAATTACACACCACTTGGGCTTGCAACCTATCAGAAAACAAATGGCTTTGACACCATCAGTTTGGATCAAATTACTACTGCCGAATGGACCACCCGAATTCGTTGGACTAAAGATGAAGAATTTCTCTCTGGTTCATTCGACCGGACTGCACTAAGATCTCCCTATCCTATTTTATCCTTCCAAAGTATTATTGGTATTAAAAATATATTCGGGAGCGCCTACAACTATCAAAAATTCGAATTTCAATTCGAACACAATACACAACTCGGTGTTTTGGGCCGCATGCGCTATGGATTTAATGTCGGATACATCAACGGGCAAACGGCCTACCCTTTCTTAAAGGTACATGAAGGCAATCAATCTTTGTGGCTTTTAACGAGCACCTTCAACATGGTCAACTTTATAGAATTTATTAGTGACCGCTATGTGGTGGGCTTTGTAGAAAACCATTGGGAAGGCCTATTTTTTGACCGCATTCCTCTTTTAAAACAAACCAAATTTCGATTGGTCACCACAGAAAGAATCATGTTGGGCAGCTTATCAGACATTCATCAACAAGAATTGATCATTCCAGCGTTTGTCAGGCCATTTAACGGAATTCCATATGTCGAATTAGCAGTCGGTGTAGAAAATATTTTAAAAGTCTTTCGTGTTGACCTCGTTTACCGTGCTACACACCAAATTCCAGGCATCAGCCCTATAGGTATAAGGGCGCGTTACTCTTTGAATTTTTAGTACTTTCGCTCTAGTGAAACTTTCAACTGAAAATATTAGTAAATCTTATCGCGGTCGTCAGGTTGTCGATGGCGTAAGTGTTGAAGTCAATCAAGGTGAAATTGTTGGTTTGTTAGGTCCAAATGGCGCGGGCAAAACCACTTCCTTTTATATGATGGTCGGGCTCGTCAGACCAGACTCCGGAACTGTTTTTCTTGACCAAACAGACATCACCAAATTCCCTATGTACAAAAGGGCGCAATTAGGGCTTGGGTACCTCCCCCAAGAAGTTTCTGTATTTCGCAAGCTCAGTGTAGAAGACAACATCTTAGCCATTCTCGAAATGGGGCCCCTCAAGCCAAAAGAAAGACTTGAAAAACTAGAGCAACTTCTTGAAGAATTTAGTCTTACCCACGTGCGTAAAAATCTTGGCAACAGACTTTCAGGAGGTGAAAAACGCCGAACCGAAATCGCTAGAGCACTCGCCACTGACCCTAAATTTGTATTGCTCGATGAGCCCTTTGCAGGTGTTGATCCTATTGCAGTTGAAGATATTCAGTCGATTGTATCTGCCCTGAAAAAAAAGAATATCGGCATCCTAATTACGGATCATAACGTACAAGAAACCCTTTCCATTACAGACAGAGCATACTTGCTTTTTGAAGGAAAGATTTTAAAGTCTGGTACCGCCCAAGAACTCGCTGCCGACGAACAAGTTCGAAAAGTATACCTCGGACAAAATTTCGTGCTCCGAGATTCAGCGCAATAAATGCACAATGCCTTCGTATTGCCTCATGATGTTAGGTTCATGGCAAGGCTTGAATTTAAGCACATAATTATATTGTCCATCCTGACACGCCAAACCTTTGTAGGTGCCATCCCAGCCCTGCACTAAGTTATCGGACTCAAATACAACTTCGCCCCAACGATTAAATATTTTTAAAGAACATTCGAATACCTCAAAATCTGTAACCACATAAAAAACATCATTTCTGCCGTTATTATCTGGTATAAATGTATTGGGTGCATAAATACTAAAAGGTGCTACTTCTACCCGAGCATATGCTGTATCTGTACAGCCAAACGAATTGGCAACAACTTGCATCGGAAAATCGGTGCCTCCTGTTTGATAAGCATGCACAAAATTGGGGTCATTATATGTAAAGCCTTTGTCTTCCACAAAGTAAGTATAACTTACTGCTGATATTGCTTGACTAGTGAAGTTGACCTCATTGTTGCAGACATCTACCTCATCAGGATTCACAATAAAACCTGCTTGCGGACTAGGATGCACGGTAATTAAATCTTGCTGAGCCATAAATAATGTGTCCAAACAACCTGCTTGCTCTTGGAGAGTAAGTGTAACCGTATAATTTCCCGGAGTGGTGTAAACATGATTTGGATTAAGGACCTGAGAGGTGTTTCCATCTCCAAAATCCCAAATAAAGGATGTTGGCACCTCGGTCTGACTCAGATTGACAAATTGCGCAATCGAGGGTGCACATTGCAAGGACTCAATAAAGACAAAGTCTATGGAAGGATGGCCAAAGACCCGCACAAGTTCAGTCAATGTGTCAGTACACAATGGGTTTTGTCCAATTAATTGAACTTGTTGGAAGCCATTTTGTAGAAAATAGACTTGGTTGCCGGTAAGCTGCGTGCTCTGTTGCGGATTGGCATTGGGGCCAAAATTCCAAAAGTATTGTGTGCCTGCAGGGCCGCTCACTTGCGCATCGAAGGCAAAGGCATTATCGATACACAACGAGTCTGAATGGGTCATGTCCAACAAAATGGGTTCGCCAATTGGTACTAATGTAGAGATTGTATCGGTGCAAGATCCTGTGCTGGCAGAAATAAGCGTTACCGTATAAAGCCCAGGTGACGGAAATGTAACGGTTGGCGAGGTTTGACTACTTGACTGACCAAAACCAAAATCCCAGGAATAATTGAAGGTGTTTTGCGAACTATTGGTGAAGGTTATTGTGTAGCCCAGACATTCGACTTGAGGCGGTACTATAAAATCTGCGATAGGGTCGCCAAATATGAGAATGGAATCGGTAAACGTTGCTTGGCAAAAATTGGTTTGCGCTTCAAGTATGACTGTTTGAAAACCAGCGGCATTAAAGGTAACGTTTGGTACAGAAACACCCTGGGCACTGCCAACAGAAGCGCTGCTGGGTAGTGTCCAAGAAAAAGTAGCAGAAGGGTCATTCGCCTGAGCATTAAATGTAACCGTTGCCTGACTCTGACACAATGAATCTGGGGCTGACCACGAAGGCGTCAAAGGATTATTGACAACGATGTCAATGTAGGCGGTATCCGTGCAATTATTTCCCGGATTAACGATGAGCTGAGCAGTGTAAGTTCCTGCAGACGGATAAGTATAGCTGGGCTCAAATAGATTACTTTGATCCGCATTGGTATTGGCTACCCCAAAATTCCAAGCGTAGTTGGTACCGCCAAAAGAATTGTTTTCAAAATTTACAGTGAGGCCATCACAGTAGCCATTGAAAGTACTGAGTTGATCTTGCATTGGTAAGATGGCTGCAAGTTGAATATTACAATCAAATACTCTGAAAAGAAAGTCGCGGATGGTTTCACCAATCAATTGCCCATTGCGGTATTCCTGAACGCGGACGCCTACAACAAATAAACCAATCAAATTAGGGTTAACCGTGAGTATGCCTGTATTCGGATGAATAATGGTAGATGAACCAGGGCCCAGCGGCACTGGAGCATTGAAATTGGCCTGCCAAGTAACCGGAAAGTAGGGCGGCGGCGGCATTTGCAAGGGTTGAGGCGAATTGGAATTGGCTCCTGCATATGGTGTTACTAAAGAGTAGACCAACTGATCGCCATCTGGGTCTGTGGCTGAATGATTGAAAACAAGTTGGTCGTTGTTACACAGCAAAACTGGTGGATAATTGGTAAACCTCGGGCTGCTGTTATTACTTGCGCCAGTGTTGGAACCAGGTACTTGTGCAACTAGCGTGAGGCCCGTGTCATCGGGAAATTGAAGATTGGTGATATTAGGGCCGCGGCAGCAACGTTGATAAGAAACTGTATAACCACCTGGGATCGGCGGCAAAGTGAGGATTACCTGATAAATTGCGCGTTCAACACAAATCCCGGTGGGTTGTGTGGCACAAGGGTTATTGAAATTATTGGGTAAAATAACCGAGCCAGGAAAAGGTACTTGTACTGTTTGTACATGCACATTGCCTTGTTTGAAAACCGACAAATACAACGGATTGTCGTATTCAGCACCGGTAGAAGCACAATCGCGGTAAAGTGTGATAAAAAAGCGGTATTGATTGTTGCCTAAAAAATCATAATAGATATCTCCGCCTATAATATGGGAAGCCCTCACTTGCTGAAAAAACAAGCAAAAAATAAAAGTTAGGAAGAGACTGAGTCTAAGCACCATATAATAACGTAAAATTAAGGCTTTGGTTGTTCGTGGACAAACAGTAACTTTGTAAAAAATTTATATAAAATGGATGCTTTTGATGTAGTAGTGATTGGTTCAGGACCTGGTGGATATGTTTCAGCTTTGCGTTGTGCACAATTAGGTTTAAAGACAGCCCTTATTGAAAAATACAACACGCTTGGCGGTACTTGCCTCAATGTTGGCTGTATACCTTCTAAAGCCCTACTCGATTCATCTGAGCATTTTCATAACGCACAACACAATTTCACAGAGCACGGCATTGAAATTGGTGGTCTGAAGGCAAATTTAGCCCAAATGATTGCCCGCAAAAACGAGGTGGTTTCACAGACTTGTTCAGGTGTGAAATACCTTATGGAAAAAAACAAAGTCACAGTATATCATGGGCTAGGGTCTTTTATTGACGCGCATACCGTGCAGGTCAACGGAGAACAAACTACGCAAATTACAGGTAAAAACATCATCATTGCCACCGGAAGTAAGCCTAATTATTTCCCAGGAATGGAGCCTGACAAAAAACGCATCATTACCTCAACGGAAGCACTCAACATGACCGAAATTCCAAAGAAAATGTTGGTCATTGGTGGAGGTGTCATAGGCCTTGAGTTAGG
>JBEDCS010000062.1:0-2636 GCA_041176605.1 Bacteroidota bacterium | reverse complement strand
AAACGTGCATCAATATGCGCCCTTACAAGGTTTACCTGTGCTTCGAGAGAAAGTTTCTGGCCTCATTGCGCGTCAGTATAAACGCTCGGTAGACATTCACGAAATATTAATTACTGCAGGTGCAACCCAAGCCATTTTCACAACAATTCAAGCATTGGTTTTTCCGGGAGAGGAAGTCATCATTCTTGACCCGAGCTATGATTGCTATGAAGCGCCGGTGCATTTAGTAGGTGCCAAAGCAATACGCATTCCTTTAACGGATAGTTTTGAACCAGACTGGTCTTTAATTGAGGCCAATACTACCCAAAACACTAAACTGCTGATTATCAATAACCCGCATAATCCAAGCGGAAAGGTATGGTCAAGTACCGATTTTGATGCTTTAGAAGGTATTATGTCGCGTTTTCCAAATTTGTTATTGCTCTCCGACGAAGTATATGAATTTATTGCTTTTGAAAAGGGGCATCAGTCCATTCATGAAAGAACCGTTGTGCGTGATCGTTCTATCATTGTTTCGTCATTTGGCAAAACGTTTCACATCACGGGTTGGAAGGTAGGTTACTTAGTTTGTCCGAAAGCGCTCATGACAGAAATATTAAAAGTTCATCAGTTTTTGGTTTTCTGTGTTAATAGTGTGGCTCAGGCAACGTTGGCAGCATACCTCGATTTGGTTGACGTCAATTTGTTAAAAGGATTCTATCAGCAAAAAAGAGATTACTTTAGAGCGGGTCTTGAAAATAGCCGTTTTGAATTGTTACCAGCAGAAGGCAGTTACTTTCAGGTTGCAAATATTCGCGGCATCTCTACGCTTTCTGATACTGAATTTTGTCGTGAATTAACCGTAAAGCATGGCGTGGCCGCAATACCTATCTCTGTGTTCAATGCAGATGCGAAAGATCAGGGATTGATCAGGTTTTGTTATGCAAAGACGACGGCAACGTTGCAAGAGGCAATTGAAAAGTTATGCAAGATTTAAAAGTTGGCATCTTACAGTTTAACCAAAGTTGGGAGGATAAGGTTGCCAATTTTGAAATAATCAATAATTGGATTGAATCAATAGGGCCAATAGACCTGTTGCTCTTGCCTGAAATGTTTCATACAGGTTTTACGATGAATGTTTCACTTGCAGAACCTTTGGACGCGGAGGCAGTGCATTATTTGAAAGGTTTAGCGTCAAAAAAATCATGCGCAGTTTATACCTCATTCATTTGTATTGAAGATCAAAGAATTTTCAATAGAGGCTTATTTATAAGTCCAAGTGGAGAAGTTTCTATTTACGACAAAAGAAAATCTTTTTGTCTAGGTGGAGAAGACCAATATTTTACCGCCGGCCAACAAGAAACTATTGTTTCATATAAAGACTGGAAAATCAATTTGCAAATTTGTTATGATTTGCGTTTTCCTGAGCTTATTCGAAATAGACTGATCGAAACCAAACCTGCTTATGATGTGCTCTTATATGTGGCTAATTGGCCCTCAAAACGCATTTTACATTGGGACAGCCTGATAAAAGCTAGAGCCATTGAAAACCAATGTTATGTTGTTGGTTGCAATCGCACAGGGACTGATGGCAACATGCTTAGTTATAACGGACACAGTCAGGCAATTGATATGTTTGGAAATGCCTTGTTAGCACCCCAAGAACAAGAAGGAATTTACGTTGTTAATATGAGTGCGAAGGAACTGATTGAAGGTCGAAAAAATCTTCCTTTTTTGAGAGACGCATAGAATTACTTATCTTTATTACCTAAACACATAAAAATGAAAAAACTCTTACTCTTCGTGAGCGCCATTTCATCTGTTGCTTTTGCACAGAAAGCCCCGCGATTACAAACATTTCAAGATTTAGTTAAAGCCCCTAAAGAGCTGACTAAAGCCCCTGCTGATCAAAAACAACTCGGTATCACCTTGTGGTCAGATGACTTTTCAACTCCTGCAAACTGGTCTTTAGACAACTCAGGTCAGAGCGGTATTGAGTTTGGTTGGAATATTGACAATACAAGCGATGGTTGGTGGTCAGCAAACGGTATTTCTTCTACTTCTGGCGGTAACTATGCAGAATTAGTCAACGGAGACGCTCAAGCAGCAACGCAAGCATTGAATGTTACCTACACCATGACAACAGCACAACCAATTGACATTGCAACTTTGGGTGGAAGCAACCAAGTTTCATTACAATTTCAACAATATGGTGCGCGTTTCAATGACCTTCAAGAAATTCAAATTTCTACGGATGGCGTCACTTTCACCACAGTTGGCAATAACCTAGACAAACCAGTATTATCTGCAGCAGGTGGTTCTGCTTATGCAAACCCTGATACTAAAATCATCAACTTAGCAACTTTCTTATCGGCAAACCCAAGCCCAATCTGGGTTCGTTTTTCTTGGACTACCAATTATCCGAACTCAGCTACAAATCCAAATGTTTGGATTACTTACGGTTGGTACATTGACGACGTTAAGATTGTTACTAACCCTACAAATGACCTTTCTGTAACAGGAAGTTTTTGGGGTACTGCAGGTCTACCTTATTACCAAATTCCAGATGAGCAAGTCACTGAAATAGGTTTTGCCGCTGACGTTTTCAACGGAGGTATCAATACACAAAACAATGTTAAATTGAATATCAATGCAAA
>JBEDCS010000061.1:0-4472 GCA_041176605.1 Bacteroidota bacterium | reverse complement strand
GGTTTTAGCAATGACCACTTACCAGGCGAACTGGCTTTAGAGTTTCGCTACCCTACGCTTACCCCCGATAACATCATGGATTACCCTGAAGAACACACCTTATTTGGGCTTCCGCCAATTGACGGATTTCATGAAGAAGTTATCCGACTTGCCTTGCGCATTCAAAAAGGGAAAATTACATCGCTGCGCATTCCAAAGAAAGTAACACATAGCCTACAGCGCTATATCGATCAGAATTAACAACAAAAACACCATACCATGCAAGAACACCCTACACAGAACACCCTTGAACTGTCTGACAAGCAAGAAACCGTAGTGCACATTCAGATTACCAACGCCCAACTGGTGCGCAAGTGTATCCAAGAAATGAATACCGATGCACTCTATTATTTACTCGACGTAGAACGCACCTACCAAGATTGGCAGCGCAATGAGTTTATCTTGAAGCTCGAGCGCGTCATGAAAAAATTTGAAGCCGACGGTGACACTTATCTCAATGCCGTACAAGGTGCCTGCGGTGGCTCCTGCTCAAAAGGGCAAAACGGTTACCTCTTTATTGGCAACAACAGCAAAAACTACATGAACTTGCTTTTTGTTGAAGACGAACTCCAACTCACTGACCTCTATGAGTGCAGCTTATTCAGAACCAAATTTGAAGAGCTGGAGCTGCGCAAGCGCTATTATATTGATAATCGTTTCATTGGGTTTCTTGAAGAATTCAACAACTATGAGCATTCTTTCTGACTCCCTACACAGTTATCTGCTCTTTGACGGATTCAAATTGTATGACGACGCAGCTACCTTTCGACTAGACGCTGGAAATACAAGACATCAAATGTGGTTATTGCTACACTTTGGTCAATTGGAAATCAAATCTTTGAATTTGTCTTACCAGATTAATCATGGAATCAGGCAAAGGAAAAGTACCCGGCACCCAGTCAGAAACTTGCGTAAAAAATTCAACAACACCTTTGAACTTTGCGCTTATTTGAATTCAAAACCATACGATATCTGGAGGTTTAGAATAGAATTTGCAAATGGTTGGAGAATAGAAGATTTACCGTTTATATCATGGCGCATTGTCACGAATAATATCCTTGAGCGCAATTCGCTGATCACCCATTTATTCAAAGTTGCTGCTCTTCCGAATCCGGACTTTGAAACGCTTGAAAACGGCAAAACCTATTTCATAAAAATTGGTGATTACCAACTTTATTTCGAAGAATTTATATTCAAAGACTTTGAAGATTTTGACATCGATGATCCTTTTTAACTACTCACTTGCAACCTTGCAAAAAATAAAAACCACCTATTATGCGACAGAACTTTGTACACAAATTAAAAAACTTCTTTATGGAAACAACTGACAAAAACAAGTCCGGCAACACCGGCAGCAACAACACAACCCTTTATCAATTCATCATTGACCGCAGCGGCTCAATGGGTGGCCTCGAGCAAATGGTAATTGGTGGCTACAACGAGCACTTAAGTGCGGTCCGTAATATGCAAGAAGCCTACCCAGACCAACATTTCTTGGTTTCTTTGCTCACCTTTGACGACGAAGTAAAATGGTTGGTCAAACCAGCACCCATTAATGAACTCAAAGAGCTTCCTGAAAATGCTTTTACCCCTCGTGGCATGACTGCCCTACTTGACGCTATCGGCAAGGGCATTCATCACATCGAAAGCGAATACAGTAAAAAAATTCAAAACGACGAAATGAGTGTCGTGATGGTCATCATTACCGATGGTGCCGAAAACGCCTCACAATTCTTCAACTACCACAGCATTGCTAAAAAAATCAAAGAACGCGACGAAACCGGCAAATGGACCTTCAGTTTCATCGGCTGCGATTTTGATGCCGTGCACACCTCCAGGATGCTCAACATCAGAAGAGAAAACGTCAGAAATTACGACAAATCTGAGTACAGCAAAATGTCAAAAAGCGTTGACAAAACCTTTATGCGCTATGCCGAATCAAAATCAAATGGCAGTTTTGGGAAAAGCGCCTTTTATTTCTTTGAGGAGGATGAGGATGAAAAGAAAAATGAGCATTAAGCCACCTCATCATTCCAATCGATATGCTTGGTGCGCTTAGCTGGTATAGGAAGCAAATTGCTTTGCGTATTTCCGCAAATCAATTTTGAACAGATACTCAAGGAATTGATGTGCAGATCAAGTACTGCATTGTAATTGTCTGAGCGGTAGCCACCAAAAAGTGCGAGTGTAACAGGCAATGGCTTTCCTATTTTTTTTGAGATGTCGGTAACCCAGTTAGAAAATAATTCTGCGCACAGTAACCAGTGTTTGGTATCGCAGCCACCCCCGATGTCGTCGTCTTGATGAGAATCAGCACCATGTGCAAAAACAACATAGTGGATTTTTCCTGCAAGAATGAGTTTACCAACATGATCAAGTCCCTGCTTGAAAGATTCTATGTAGGATTCATTGTAGCCGCTGGGGTTCACGTTACAGCCCTTCGGGATGGCTTGATTGATGAGCGGTTGAAAGCTGCGGCTGTCTTCGATGCTGTTGCCAAAATGACCGTCGAGGTCAAAATAAGCACCGCTCACGCCAAATTCTTGATAGAGTTTTACGGCTGATATGACTTGCCCCGAAAAGGTACAGAAACCCGAGCCGCGCTCTGGCTGGGCATGGTGCATTCCCGATACCGGTGCAAAACAAACAGTTTGCGGATGCATCAGTGCATACTTTTTGGCTTCATAGAGTGCGGCATTGGTGTAGCCGACACTGTGCACTAATTTTTTTGACCATGGCAAAGAATTCGAGCGGTAATTGCCTACCCCCTCATAAAAATTGTCGACATAAAGTTGGGTGTGGGCCAATTGAAAGTCATTCTTATCGAAAGGCTTGAACTGGTCTGTTTTCAAAAATAATGTACTGCACTTTTTTTCTTTGATGCGCTGCATGAGCAAATAAGGCTTCAGTGGCGACTTCGAAAATGAAGCACTTTGAATGTTGTCAAAACACACCTGTTGGTCGGTGTAAAACGTACGGATTTTTTTACTGCGCTTGTTCATGGGCTAAAGGGTTTAAGTGAAACATTGCGATTCGTGGTACAAAGTTCAGCGCACTTTGACTTATTATTCTTCTGCTTGCAAGCTTGCAGCAATTCTTCCAAGGCTAAAATGATCAGCAACCTTTGCAGTGTAATTTTAAAAAACAAACTATATGAAAAACAAAACAACACTTTACCATTTTGTGATTGATCAAAGTGGTTCTATGGCAGGCTCAGAAAAAGCTACCATTGCAGGTTTCAACACACAATTGAAAACCATTCAAGAACTCAAGACAGAGCATCCAGATGAAAATTACCTGTGTTCCTTGACCTTATTCAATGACGAAATCAATGATGTATTTCGCTATGCAGACGTTGAAAAGTTGCGTACCTTGAATATTGAAACTTATCGGCCAAACGGTTCAACAGCCCTACTGGATGCCATCGGAAAAAGCATCTTTAGCATCAAAGAGAAATTCGGAAAAGATATTAGCGAAGACAAAATGTCAGTAGTGCTTGTCATTATCACTGACGGCCATGAAAACTGTTCTAGAATGTACACCTATCATGACATTGCGCAGTTAATCAAGAACTTAGATGACACCGGAAAATGGACATTTAGTTTTCTTGGTGCAGATTTTGATGCTATCCATACCTCACACATGTTGAATATCAGAAAGGAAAACGTCATGAATTTTAGCAAGTCTAATTACGACGACATGATGCACGACGTCAGTTCTTCGATCCGCGTTTACGCCAAAGAAAAAGCATCCGGAAACATGAAGCACAACTTATTTGACATCTTTGAGAAAAAAGACAGACGAGACAACGAAAACAATAGATAAACAAAACAAAAGCACATGAAGGTACATCTCATCCGCTCCGAAGGTTTTCCTGTGGAAGACTTCAACAACGTAGTCAATTTGTTGAAACTGCAACGTGGCCCAATAGAGTTTGTGCCTTCTGTGCCTATTGTCTTACCTGAGTCTGATCAAGAACGCATATACGACACCTTAGATGATTTCACTAAAAAAGATGCGTTTTCCATGTATTCAACGATGGAAAAAACTTTGGACCGAAGTTTTCCACTCACACAGCGCACCTGGACTTGGGCACAACTTTTTAAAGTGTGCACAGATTTCAGAATGTTAACAGACATCCCGGCCGAAGACCATGTGATTCTTTTAACCGAAAAAGCCAACGACAAAAATTGGTTTGGCTGTGTAGATGCCTCCATGCGCAATTATTTTGTGCACACTGCTGATTGGGATCTTTATTTTGAAAACACTGCTGATGCTCGCTTCCCTATCGCCTACGAAATTGTAGTGTGGTTGATGCGCAGTCTGATGTACAACAATCAGCAAGAAATCATGGACAATGTCCATCGAAGACCAAAGGGTTGTATGATGGATTTCTGCGAAGACAAAAAAGAAATCGTACTCAAAATGCGTAC
>JBEDCS010000060.1:0-8014 GCA_041176605.1 Bacteroidota bacterium | reverse complement strand
AACCCAATTGAAAAAATATACCTCACTGCTTCGGGCGGGCCTTTCAGAGGGTTTACCCACGAGCAACTTCAAAGTGTAACCTTAGAACAAGCGCTCAAGCATCCCAACTGGAGCATGGGCGCCAAAATCACCATAGATTCTGCGAGTTTAATGAACAAAGGCTTGGAAGTCATTGAAGCCAAGTGGTTGTTTGGTTTGAAACCCGAACAAATCGATGTCATCGTGCATCCGCAGTCTATTGTGCATAGCTTGGTGCAGTTCGAAGACGGTAGCATGAAGGCACAAATGGGCTTGCCTGATATGAAACTTCCGATACAATTTGCTTTAACGTATCCAGCACGTTTTCAGACCGATTTTCCACGTTTCAATTTCATGGATTATCCGCAACTCACTTTTGAGCAGCCGGACCGCAAAGTGTTTAAAAACCTTGATCTCGCTTATTTAGCGATGGATGCGCAAGGAACCGCAGCTTGTGCGCTGAATGCGGCAAATGAAGAGGCCGTGGCTGCATTTCTAGACAGAAAAATATCATTTTTAGAAATTGGTCAACTCAATGAGCAATGCATGCATAGCATCACCAATGTTCTGAACCCAAGCTATGAAGATTACGTAGCAACAGATGCCCAGGCTAGGGCTTATGTTCAGGCACAACTTGCCAAATAAAAACGTTTAGAAAAAGGCACGCAATTCCATGCCGCCGGTGTGAATACTGCGTTGACCGTTAGCTGCTCTGCCACTGTAATGTAGACTCAGTTGTAGGTTTTTTCCCAGCGTTTTTTGAAAATTGAGCCCCCAAGTGAGGTTGGCCCCAGCCCTCAATCCTTCTAACATTTCATAAGCAACAGCCGATTGCTGATTGCCATTGAAGTCGAAATAGATGTATTTGATATTTCCGGTAATACTCGATTGTTCAGTTTTATTGATTTTCCAGGAAAAATCTGCTGATTTAGCCAAGCTCTTTTCTTGACCATAAATGGGGTTATTTTCCTTTTGTGTAAGGCCTCCAGTCAAACTTAAACGCAGTTGGCTTTCTTTCTGATAAATGAGTTGTGGTTTCAATTCAGCGATTTTTAATTCGTAATTGCGCCCAGAAGTATAATCTGCAAAAGAGGCCTGTTTACCTGTACTCAAGGTGCTTTCTAAGGCAAGCGCTTCAACAAAATTCAGTCTCAAATTCAATTGATGCTGAAGGGTTTTTCTAGCATCTTGGCCATTAGCCAATAAGGTTTTACTTTGATTGTTGCTCCAGTTATAGGCTGCTGAAAATTGTTGCCCATTGCGATTGAAGTAGAGGGAATTAGAGAGTTGCGCATTGGCAAAAAGCAAGCTGTTGTCGTTAATTTGTGTGGCTAGCGGATTGATCCATTGAACCAAATTGGCTTCACTGAGTTTGCGTTGGACACGAATTTTTGTTTGGTTGGAGAATTTTGCAAAAAACCCAAGGGCCCCCGTTCGATTGCGCCATAACTGTTCTGGTCTCCATAATACACTTTGGTTCCATTCATTGGCATAAACTGAAGCGTAGTCTGTACTCGGGACAAAAATTCGGATGTACTGCGCTTGGTCTACATATTGAGCAATTTCAAATTCGTTGAGGTCTTTGATGCCGTCGTTATTGTAGTCTATCCAGGCATAAATACCTTGTCCGTCATTTACTCTCAAGTATTGGAAGCGTCTTTTTTGTTCGAGTCCTGACCCTAATTCATAAAATGTATTGATGACCAACGCATTTTTGAGAAATTTGCCGTTGTAGTCAATGCGCCCAACAGCACTGTTTTCAGGGTTTTGTTCAATAAGTGTTGAGTCTAAGATGAAAAGTTGTCGCGTTCCAAGAATTGCCTGAAGTTGGTGTTTAGGGTGACCCTCCCATTTAAGTTCAAGGCCACTTGTTCTGGCTTTTGCCGCTACCTGAAGCGCACTTGAATCACTGCGCCAGTCATAACGTTCACGGTAAAAAACCTTGAAATCTAAGCCCTTTTTAGGTTGATAACTCAAGTAGCTTTGGGCGTCAAAAAATTGGTAAGATTGCGGACTTAATTGTTGTTGTGCAAAAAACACGTTCCATTCATGGTCATCGGAGAAGCCAAGTTGAAAAGCACCTAGCTGCTTACTAAATTTTGCGCGGTGCCGCACATAAGTATTTTGAAGGTTGCTTTGTTTGGCTTGCATGGCAAAACCATCCCATTTAGCTTGCCAACCTTTATTTTTCCAGTCGCCGTCAGTATAAAATCTGTTTGCACGAAAAACACTATCGATTTGAAAGGTTTCAAGTTTTAGTTGCGTATGGCCTTTTTGACTGTGCTGCCATTTCTGGACCAGCTCAATTTGCAGCTGTTGGCCGGCTAAATTTTGGCCCCTAATATTCCAATCGCGATCAAATTCTACTGCTCTAAACTGCTCTATTGGAATAAATCGCTTGCCTAAAAAAGTATAATTAAGAGCGCTTTCTCTTTTTAACTGATAGGTACTGTCAACTGATTTTTCTTGTATTCGACTAAGACCCCCTTTAGAGGAAAAGCCCAAATTGTTCATGTCGTCTAAATTTGAATACAAATTGAGGTCGTTTTCGCTGAGGGCATTTTCTGTATATAATTTCCATTTTGGAGTTAATTGAAGTGCTAAACCTGAACTGAGCATTTGTTTGCGCTGAGGTGTTTCGACTTTACGAATGGGTGCATAATTGCCTTGAGAAACGCCATTTATTGGTGCAATCCACTGGTAGTAGGCACCTGAAGCATTGATTCCGGCGAGTATGTAATCTCCTTGTAGTGCGCCAACTTGTGTAAAGGTGCAGCGATAAATGGCGAGTTGCGGATCAACACTAAACACAAAAATACTATCGACGCCGAGCGAATCTATCATTTGATACATATTGGCATTTTCTAAAAAACCAACATTTTCATAGCCTGGAATGGCTGCGGTGCTGAGTTGATCACCTATTTGACTCAAGCTAAGTTTCTGTTCGTTTGTTAAAATTTGCTGGAGCGGTTGGTTTTTAAGGTCTTGTTCTTGGTAGGCGCCAACCCAGAGTTGTAATTTCTTGTTTTCGAATCGGCTTGTGTGCTGCAACAGGCTTCTGCTATAATTTTGATCCGCATACTGAAACTCTGCAACAATGCGCACATCTTTGGTGATCATGTTGCGCGATGTAAAAGTGAGTTCTGCTGTATTGTAGTCAATGATGTAATCAAATTCCTGCCCCCGAGTGAGTAACCTACCGTCGATATAAATCTTTTCAGTTCCCGACAAGATCATGATAAATGGCTCATTATTAGCACCCGTAAGTCTATATGGACCTTGCACGGCTTCTTTACCTTGAATGATTTGTCTTTGAAATTTGCCCTTGGAGAGCCCGGCGGTAGTTTGGGTATAAAGCTGTCCATTTTTCACCTTCCATTGGTAAGAGCCAGTCAGTCCCTGCCCGCGTTTTTTATAGATCAGAAAGTCGCTATAGGTTGGGTTTTGGAGCCAAAAGTCACCAGCAATGATTTTCAATTGTTCGTTGTGTACTTGTATGAAAACTTGGTCGAATTCTTTGAGTTGATTGGTGCTTCCGGAGGCTTGTAATGGAATATTTGCATCGGATAGTGCAGCTGTGAGTGTTAAGTTAGGCGTTAGCTGACCACTTAGCTGCAGATTAAGTGCAGATTGCAAGCCGAGACTTTGGTTATTGCCGAAGCCTATACCTCTTGACAAACTGCCGTTCTTTTGAATGCTGTTGCCACCAA
This sequence comes from Bacteroidota bacterium, assembly GCA_041176605.1. Classification (GTDB taxonomy): domain Bacteria; phylum Bacteroidota; class Bacteroidia; order Flavobacteriales_D; family Crocinitomicaceae; genus UBA952. The sequence goes on along the minus strand of JBEDCS010000060.1, from coordinate 4,286 downwards.
ATATATCTTGCGAATTCGTTGTGTTGATTTGAAACTTTGCGCGTTCGGCCGCCGCGAAGTCTATAGGATTTTCTTGCAGTGGATAGGGTTGCCATTCTTGCTTTAAGCGAAACGGAAACACCTGAAAGCAAATGAAAATTGTGTCTGATGGCGGAATAATCCAGGTAAATGTGTTGTTTTCAATTTCAAGAGCGTAGCGATCACTAGCAATTTCAATGAGCTGCTCATAAAGAGAATCTTCAAAAAAATGAATGGATGGGAGGTAAATTGCTTGGCTATCCAAAAATTGCTTGGACATTGAAGGTGCTAGTGAAATATACCTGCGGTGAGTTTGTGCATGCGTGAGTTGATGAACCCAAAAGGAGCACCAAAAAAAGAAAACTAGTTTGGTAAGATATGGTTTCATGGGCAAGAGCCCTTATTTAACGCAATTTAAGCCCAAGAATTGTTATTCAATGACACTAAATGCGGTGTAGGCCTGCAATGCTTTTGGAATGGCAATTCCGTTGGCTGTTTGATGGTTTTCTAACAAGGAAGCCAAAATACGTGGCAAGGCTAAAGCTGAACCATTCAAGGTATGGCAAAGTGTGGTTTTTTTGTCGTCTTTGAAGCGCAATTTCAAACGGTTTGTCTGGAAGGTATCAAAGCGAGATACCGAACTCACTTCTAACCATTTTTCTTGAGCAGCTGAAAAAACTTCAAAATCGTAGGTCATGGAAGAGGCAAAGCCCATATCGCCACCGCACAAACGCAAAATGCGATAAGGTAATTCTAGTTTGTCCAGCAAGTTAGAAACATGTGCAATCATGTCGTCTAGTGCTTTTGCTGTGTTATCAGGATGCTCTACGCGTACGATTTCTACTTTGTCAAATTGGTGCAAGCGGTTGAGGCCACGGACGTCTTTTCCGTAAGAGCCAGCTTCGCGTCTGAAACAAGGTGTATAGCCACACATTTTGATTGAAAAATCAGGGCCAGGAAGAATGACGTCGCGGTAAATATTGGTCAAAGGAACCTCAGCCGTTGGGATCATGTAGAGGTCGTCTTCTTGGATGTAATACATTTGCCCTTCTTTGTCAGGAAGCTGCCCCGTTCCGTAGCCACTGGCTTCGTTCACTACGTGAGGCGAGATAAATTCTTCGTAGCCAGCTTCAATAGCTTCATCTAAGAAAAATTGAATGAGTGCACGTTGCAAACGAGCACCTTTTCCGCGATAAAACGGAAAGCCAGCACCAGTAACTTTGACACCTAATTCAAAATCGATGAGTTTGTATTTTTTTGCGAGATCCCAGTGCGCTTGGGCTTCAAAATCAAATGTTGGAATTTGCCCAGCTTCGTGAACCGTTTGGTTGTCATTGGCATCTTTTCCTTTTACGACCATTTCGTTTGGCACGTTGGGTAAGGTATAAAGCAATTTTTGAAGGCCTTCTTCCAAAAGACTTACTTCTTCTTTGAGCGCAGCTTCTTTGCTTTTGAGCTGGGTAGTTTGTGCTTTTAATTCAGTTGCTTCAGCTTGCTTTCCGGTTTTGAAAAGTTCGCCGATTGATTTGGCAATTTGATTCATTTCAGCGGCAAGTGTATCGAGCGAGGTTTTAGCGGTACGCCATTTTTGGTCGAGTGCTAAAATTTCTTCTAGGGTGCTGCTTGCATCGATATTTCTTTTGGCTAAACCGGCAATAATTGCGTCTTTTTCTTGTCTGATGCGCTGAATTTCTAACATAATCACTGAATTGTTGAACAAAAGTAAGCAATTGAGCTCAAAAACTAAGGATGTTGTCCATACTAAGCTGTTGATTAATCCTAGAAAACGAGCAAAGTTGGCGTCAAGAATTACTTTATTTTTGAAAGATGAGTTTCAATGAAGTAAGAATCATTAATCAGGGGCATCATGAAATGCCCGCATACCAGACTCCAGGAGCATCTGGCATGGATGTTAGGGCGGTCTTGACCGCGCCAATTAGTCTTGCACCAATGCAGCGCGCCCTGATCAAAACGGGTTTATTTTTAGAAATGGACCCTTCGATAGAATGCCAGGTAAGGCCAAGAAGTGGCTTGGCACTGAAAAAAGGAGTAACCGTACTCAATACGCCAGGCACTATTGATGCCGATTACCGTGGTGAAGTCGGCATCATACTTGTCAATCTCTCATCAGAAACAGTTACAATTGAAGACGGTGAACGTATTGCCCAATTGGTTTTCTGTCAAGTTGAAAAAGTAAAATTAATACCAGTTACTGAACTCGGAACTTCAGAACGCGGCGAAGGCGGCTTTGGAAGTACGGGTCTAAAATAATACACATGAAAGTAGTTGTCCCAATGGCAGGTCGCGGAAGCAGACTCAGACCACATACCTTAACCATTCCAAAACCCCTTGTTCCTGTCGGAGGCATTCCAATCGTACATCGTTTGGTAGCAGATATCGCTAGGGTTTGTGCTGAACCAATTGATGAAATTGCTTTTGTCGTTGGTGAATTTGGAGAGGCTGTCGAAAAAGAGCTTTTAGCGGTTGCCGAGCGCCTTGGCGCCAAAGGATCCATTCATTATCAATTACAACCTTTAGGTACGGCGCATGCCGTTTTGTGTGCTGCTGAAAAATTAGAAGGGCCAGTTGTGGTTGCATTTGCTGATACGCTATTCAAAGCCGACTTCAAAATTTCTCAAGAAGATGAAGGCATTTTATGGGTGAAGCAAATCGAGGACCCAAGTGCATTTGGAGTGGTGAAGCTCAATGCCGACGGACACATCATCGATTTCGTCGAAAAGCCACAAACTTTTGTCTCTGATTTGGCCATGATTGGCATTTACTATTTCAAAGATGGCGGCCGTTTGCGCACAGAACTAGAATACCTCATTGACAACAATGTCATTAAAAGTGGAGAATACCAATTACCAGATGCACTGCGCAGACTCACAGAAGCCGGCGTGGCGTTTAAACCCGGCACGGTAGACGAATGGCTTGACTGCGGAAACAAAGAGGTTACTGTTCAAACTAATCAACGCGTCTTAGAACATGATCAAGAAGCGGGTCGTTTACAACAACATGCCTCAGACATTTCAGATAGCATCATCATTCAGCCTTGTTTCATCGGTCCAGATGTAAAAATAACGCGCTCAATCGTTGGCCCTCATGTTTCCATCGGCGCCGGAACTGTGCTCAATGAAGTGGTTGTCAGCAACAGCATCATCGGTGAAAAAACCTGCTTAACGAAAGCTCAAATAAGTGCGGCAATGATTGGGTCTCATGCCAATTACACAGGACGCGCTAAAGACCTCAGCTTAGGCGATTTCAGCAGTGTTCATGAATAAGGTTTACTTTCTTCTTGTTTTATTCATACTATCAGCTTGCAAGGTTCAGCAAGCGCCGGTCACTACAGACCCTGCTTATATCAGGCAGTTTCATACCGGAGTCAGGGCAATGCTCAATGAGCAACACGAAGAAGCCCTAGCTGCATTCAATATTTGTCTGCAACAAAATCCAAAGGACGCAGCGTTGCATTATGCCATGTTTCAGACCTATCTCAAACAAGAAAAATATGCAGAAGCAGTATATCATACCGAGCAGGCGGCTGCCCTAGACCCTCAAAACTTGCATTACAAACGCGAGTTGGCATTTATGTATGGTCAAATGGGTAAATATGCAGAAGCCGCTGAAGTTTTTGAAGCCTTACTGAAAGTTGATCCGAAGAATATTGATTATTACAGCGGTGGTTTACAAGCCTATCAACAGCTGCAAAAACCGGCCAAATCTTTGGCACTCATTCAAAAAATGGAGCAAGTTTTAGGAGCAAACCCCAACACTGTGCTCGAAAAATTCCGCTTGTATGTGCAAATGGGAAAAGAAAAGGAAGCCGTTGCTATATTGGAGGCTGCAAGAATCGATTTTCCTCAAGAACCAAGTATACTTGCCAATTTAGTCGATCATTATTTCAAGACCCAGAATTACAAACAAGGTTTTGAAATCCTCAAAGACCTCGTGGCTGCGGACCCCAATAATGGGGTGGCCTCATTGATGTATGGCGAAATGTTATATCGTTCTGGTGATCGCGTTCAGGGCAAAAAATATTTACATGCGGGTATTTTGGCAGAGGGACCAAGTTTGGATCAAAAAATGAACATCCTGATCATGTTACTCAATGAACAACAAACACCAGATACCAACTTAGAGCCATTGGTCAAATACATGACTGAAAATTATCCAAGTGAAGCAAAATCGCATTCAATCGCCGGAGATTACTACTACAAAGCTGGGCAATTACTAAATGCAATTGGAGCCTACCAACAAACAGTCAA
>JBEDCS010000059.1:0-10053 GCA_041176605.1 Bacteroidota bacterium | reverse complement strand
TGTGCTCGGGTGCAACTTTCAAACGACCAGAAACGTGTCTGGTAATGACTTGCTCGATGTATTCGTCGTGGTTGCCGTCTTCGTTGTTCTTGTTGAAGTCGTCCACTAAAAGGTCATAGCGGATACCAGAGCCCACAAATGCCTTTTTGACACCTGGAAACTTATCTATTTTTCGATAAAGTTCTGTCATTTGCTTGTGTGAGGTGTCGAGGTTGTGGCAAATCACTGGATGAATGCAACTTGGCGACACACATTTGGCACAAATGGCTTCGTCTTTACCTTTCATGCGATACATATTGGCGGAAGGGCCGCCGATGTCTGAGAGGTATCCTTTGAATTCAGGATGCTTGGTAAGCTCCTCTACTTCTTTGAGGATGGAAGCCTCACTGCGTGAAGCAATAAATTTGCCTTGGTGGGCTGAAATGGTACAAAAACTGCAGCCTCCAAAACAACCGCGGTGCGTATTGACCGAAAACTTGATCATGTCGTAGGCTGGAATGGCTCCACGTTTTTTGTAACGCGGGTGGGGCAATCTTGTATATGGCAAATCAAAGGAGCCATCCATTTCTTTTTCGGTCATGGTTTTGAATGGCGGATTGATCACGAGCGTTTGACTACCTACTTGCTGAATGATGCGGTTAGCTGCCCATTTATTGGACTCTACTTCGACTATTTTAAAATTGGCAGCATAAGCCAACTTATCTTGCAAGCATATGTCATGGCTGGCTAATTCTACGGTTTCCCAGTTTTTATTTTTGGGCAACTCTTCTGTGGCGTCTTGTAGGAAAGCCACTTGATTGATGGTTTTTGCTTGGGCAAACGGAACGCCTCTTTTCAATAAACGCAAGAGCGTTCTGAGTGGCTGCTCGCCCATTCCGTAAACCAATAAATCGGCTTTGGCATCAACAAGAATGGAGGGCATGAGTTGGTCTTTCCAGTAGTCGTAGTGCGTAACACGGCGCAATGAAGCTTCAATGCCACCGAGCAATACGGGCACGTCTGGATAAATTTCTTTGAGAATGTTACTGTAAACAATGCTGGCGTAGTCTGGGCGAAAACCCGACTGCCCACCAGGTGTGTATGCATCTGTTGATCTGAGACGCTTGTTGGCCGTGTAATGATTCACCATTGAATCCATACAACCCGCAGTTACGCCAAAAAAGTATTTAGGTTTTCCGAGTTTTTTAAAGTCGCGGAGGTCGTCTTTCCAGTTGGGTTGAGCCACAATACCAATTCGAAAACCTTCGCTTTCAATGATGCGGCCAATCACTGCCGTACCAAAACTTGGGTGGTCCACGTAGGCGTCACCAGATATTAGGATGACGTCAAAAGAATCCCAGCCGCGTTTTTCGGCATCTTTTAAGGACAAGGGCAACCAATCAGATAAGGGGCGTTCAGCGTTCATAGTACAAAGATACACCAAGAACAATGCGTCCTGAATTTTGTTGTAATTTTGTCATACTAGAAATTTTATTAACTCAAAAAATATACAAAATGGCTTTTGAATTACCAGCGCTTCCATATGCTTACACTGCATTAGAGCCACACATCGATGCGCGCACGATGGAAATCCACCATAGCAAGCACCACCAGGCATACACAACCAATTTAAACAATGCTATTGCTGGCACTGAACTTGAAAACCTTTCAATTGAAGAAATTTTAAAAGTTTGCAAAGACAAACCAGCTGTACGCAATAACGGAGGTGGTTTTTGGAATCACAATTTGTTTTGGGAAATCATGGCGCCAAACGCCGGCGGACACCCTACAGGTGAACTCGCTGCAGCTATTGACAGCGCTTTTGGATCATTTGAAAATTTCCAAGATGAATTTACCAAAGCAGCAACTACGCGCTTTGGTTCTGGCTGGGCTTGGTTGTGTGTCACTAATGGCAAACTCGAAATCTGCTCTACACCAAACCAAGACAACCCGCTCATGGGTGAAGGTTGTGACGGCACACCCATTTTAGCACTAGACGTTTGGGAACATGCTTACTACCTCAACTACCAAAACCGTCGCCCAGATTATATCACTGCTTTCTTCAACGTGATCAACTGGGATGTTGTAGCCAGCAAATATGCTGCTGCGAAGTAAGATTACAATTGATCAAACATAAAAGGGCGGCCCTGCGGGCCGCCCTTTTTTCATTCAATTTTATAAATAACGATTAGAAATTTACTTGTGCTTGGATGCGCAATAAATTTCCGCGTTGGTAATTTGTTGGGTTGACTGCATCTTCGAATCTGCGTGCTGACATTGTATACATCACCACTAATTCAAAGTTTTTGTTAGGTTGCCATTCTGCCCCAATCTCCAATTCCTTCACTTCATAACTTCTTGCGTCAAGTTCATGTTTTTTACCACCATCATAATATTGGTAGCGCGTGAATGGAATCAAAGTTTGACCATTGAAGTCTAACTTATAGCTAGCTGTAATAAAACCACCTTTTAACGGACTTGTAATAACGCTATTGGTCAATTTATCGTATTCTGGGCCACGACCAATATTGTATTCAGCCAAAATTCCAAATGGCTTTGGATACAATACAAATGTAGCTCCTACTCTTTGATCGTCATAAAGCTTATCTTCCAATGTGGTAACGCCTGATGTAGTTGATAACAAGGTGAATTGACCCTTATAAGCTTGAATACCCGCCTCAATGACTTGGTTTTTTATTTGAACCGGATAAGAAGCTCTGGCTACAATATGTTTGTTTGAATTTGGTTCAGGTCTGTTTGCAGTTTGACCATTATAAACACCAATGCCTAATACGCCATAATCACCCGAACCCTTCAAGCCTTCGTTCACGAGTGAAGAAAATAATTTACGCGTCTTAGCCGGTGCCCAATAAAAGAAGACTCCTAAATCTCGTTCATTGGTGACCGCACTATTCATTGCATCTGCACGATCTAGCGGCAAACGATTTTGCGAAGATTGCATGTTTTCAAAACCGTAAGGAACTTTTGATTGGCCGATTCTGAATCTGAATTCATTTTTTTCGTCGAGACCTACATCAAAATAGGCATCGCGCAATTGACCAAAATGCATCGCAGAGGATGAAGGTGCACTTGCAAAATCTGGTTGGATATAAAAGTAAACTCTCGGGCTTACTTGACCATAAAAAATGAGGCGCATTCGACGAATAAAGAAATCATTTTCACCGCCCCAACTTTTGTCACATTGTTCACATTCTAAATCTTCATTGGTTTGAAGTAGCCCGTTGTATCTTACTTGCATGTAACCCCTCATCTGAACACTCTCATACCATTTTTTTGTAGGCGCTGGTGTTTTAGCTTTAGTTGAATCATTAGGTTGTTGACCAAATACGTTGGCTGCTAAAACAAGTCCTAATAGTACTGAATAATATTTTCTCATGTTTTCTCTCATTGAATTTGAAGGCCAAAATTATATCCTTCATATTGAGTTAACATTGTTTTCATTTTCATTTAACTTTTATATAATCTTGGTAACATTTTGGTAACATTAGAGCAAAGCTTCAAATTGTCGCGATTTTCAATTGACGTGAAAACCGTATTGAGAAAAGATGTAATGTTATGTTTACGTTAACAAACTGACTCTTACTTGAGAGTAGGGAATGAACGGCCTACATTTGTCAAAAAAATCAAACATTATGGCCGGAATTTTAAGTTACTTCTTACCCAAAGACAAAGTGTTTTATTCGTTATTCGAAAAAGCCAGTGACAACCTAGAGTCTATCGCTCAAAAATTATTGCAAGTTGTTCATGAGTCTGACTACAACAAACGTGCAGCGCTCATCGAAGAAATGCGCGATATCGAGCATCAAAATGACAACATCACACACCAGATTTTTATCGAGTTAGGTAAAAACTTTATCACGCCATTTGACCGTGAAGATATCCATGCTTTAGCATCGGCACTTGATGACATCGCAGATTACATCTACGCGTCTGGTAAGAAAATTAACTTCTACAAAATTGATCCTATTTCAGATCAAGGTATCCAAAAAACAGCAGCGGCTATCAATGATGCGGTTATTGCAGTAAAAGCAGCCGTTATGGAATTGCGCAACCTGAAAAACACACAGAAAATAATTGAGTGTGTAATCAAAATCAATAGCATTGAAAATAATGCTGATAATATCTTTGATATGAGTATTGAGCAACTCTTTAATTCAGATGTTGATGCCAAAGAATTGATCAAAAGACGTGAATTGTATATGGTTATGGAAACTGCCACTGACAAATGTGAAGATGCAGGAAACGTAATCGAATCAATTGTTGTTAAATACGCCTAATTTTTAGGTCCAGTTAAAAAACATAAATTATGTTTACTCTATTATTAGTTGTAATTGGCATTGCCTTGCTATTTGACTTAGTCAATGGTTTTCACGATGCTGCCAATTCTATTGCAACAGTTGTTTCTACTAAAGTTCTGACGCCTTTTCAAGCCGTATTATGGGCAGCTTTGTTCAATGTCATTGCCTTTTGGGTTTTCGATATGAGCGTCGGAAATACAGTTGCTAAAACTGTTGACAACAACGCCATTGACCTTTGGGTAATTCTCTCTGGCTTACTAGCTGCTACCTTTTGGAATTTACTCACTTGGTGGTTAGGAATCCCTTCTTCTTCGTCACACACCTTAATTGGTGGCTTTGCAGGTGCGGCGGTAGCCCACGCAGGCTTTGGAGTGATTGAAAGTGGTGAAATCCTCAAAGTTGTCTTATTTATCTTTTTGGCACCAATAATTGGTGGTTTCATCGCTTACTTAATTGCGGTAGTTACTATTTCGCGATCTTTTTGGAAAAAGATGCTAGTCATCTTGTTACTATCAGGTGTTACTATTGCCGTAATGCAGTACATGATTGACTTCATCGATATGAAACCAATCATGATGTATATTGTCATCGGAATGATTGCGATTTTCATCCTTGTATATATTTGGTTTGAAATCGTTCATGGTGCCAAGCGTCCTTCTGCATTAAAGGAAGCCAACATGCACAAAAAGCTGCAATTGCTCTCATCTGCTGCCTTTTCATTAGGTCATGGTGGTGCCGATTCTCAAAAAGTAATGGGTATTATCTGCGCGGCTTTGTTAGTGTATGGCAACATGGGGCGCGAAGGCAAATTAGATCAACCTGTACCTAAAGACTTACGCATTACCGAACTGATGCAAATTGAATTCAATTCTGAAGATGGTAAGAAACATAAATTCAAGCCAGAAGTAGCAGAAGTTGAAGGCAAGATTTATTTTGTTGATCACAAAGAAATCATTGATGCAAACAGTGGCAAGGCCATCTACGCCGAAGACGGTAAAGAATTAGCTGAGGTGCAAGGTGCTGCTCCGTTCAAAGTAATTGATGAAGCTCTTGAAAAAGTTGAGATATTTACTTTTGGTGACGCATTATGTGATGCCAAAACAAACGACACCATTTTCCTCGAAAAAACACTGAATAAAAACTACAAGTTTGCCGGTGTATTTGGTGAATATGTTGATGGTTCAACAGGTGAGCTCAAGGAAGGACATAAAATTAAAACGAAGGTGCATTCAGACACGATGCCAATGTGGGTATCCTTTGGATGTTACCTCATGATAGGCTTAGGAACTTTGATGGGTGGCTGGAAGATTGTTAAAACCATGGGAACTAAGATTACGAAGGTCACACCATTGGAAGGTGTTTGTGCCGAAACCGCAGGGGCACTTACCCTGTTTACCGTATCTCAGTTTGGAATCCCGGTTTCAACTACCCACACCATCACAGGTTCTATCATTGGAGTAGGTGCTACAAAACGTCTTAGCGCGGTACGCTGGGGGGTTACCATCAATTTACTTTGGGCCTGGATCTTAACCATCCCGGTGAGTGGTCTACTCGCCGCCATTTTCTACTACCTTATTATTTGGTTTAAGTAGTAAGACATAAATTTTCGATGAAAAAGGGCGCTTATGTGCCCTTTTTTAGTAAATGTTCATTTGTATTTGTAAAAAATTGAAAATTCGTTAACTTTAAGCCGAATCTAAAAAATCAACTATGAAAAAACTTTTACTAACTATCAGTGCAGTTGCGCTTTCTGCTGCAACTTACGCACAGGTAATCGTTGCCGGGATTTCACCTCAGAGCATCGTTGCCAATTACACTCACACTTGGGCAGATCCAGGAAGCGGTTGGGGAACACCTGACTTCAATATCCCTGGAACTTATGTTCAAGATACACTCATGGTCGTAGACGACGGTTCTACCGGAACAAACGCACAGGGCAACCCTATTTCAGCTGAAGGCTGTAACCCACTTATCAATAACCTTACAGGTAAAATTGCCGTTGTTTTCCGTAATACATGTGAATTCGGTATGAAAGCACTCAATGCTCAAAATGCAGGTGCTGTTGGGGTAATTGTAGTAAACCGTAACCCAGGAGAAGTCATTGCAATGGGCGCAGGTGCTTCCGGAGCAAACGTAACAATCCCAGTTGTAATGTTAGACATCAATGATGGTCTTGCACTTATCGCTGAAATGGCAAATGGTCCTGTTGTTGCTTTCTTAGGTAACAAAACTGGTCTTTTCCCTAACGATGCTGGAATTTCTGGCGGTGCAGCTTTAATGCCACGTCAAGCAATCATTGCTTCGCAATTGGCACAAAATGGTACTGAGTTCAACTTTGACTTAGGTGCGCGTGTTTACAACTACGGTAACCAAGCACAAAGCAATGTTTCTTTGAAAGCTACTATTACAAATCCTTCAGGAGCAACAGTTTATGACAACACTGTTTCTGGTTTGTCTATTGCCGCTGGTGACTCTACTGACGTAGATCCTAGCCAAGCAAGTAACTTGCCTAACTTCTCTTTGGCTTCTTACCCTGCAGGAACTTACACACTTACATACACTGTAAGTTTAGGAGTTCCTGATAACTACGATGCTGACAACACCTTGACGACTACGTTCACTGTTTCTGATTCATTATTTGGATATGCACAGGTTGATGCAACAGTTGGTGTTCCAACGGGTGGTAACTACTACCGTCCAGGTACAAACAACCAAACTTTCTCTACCTGTCAGGTAATTGACAACGCAAATGCGAGCCGTGTGAAAGCAAAAGGTGTTTGGTTCTCTGCAACTACTTCTGCAGCTTCTGGATCAGTATTGACCGGAGAAGAAATGGCACTTTACCTTTACAAATGGGAAGATGTATTTACAGACTTAACTGATGCCAACTTAGCTTTCAACACACTTACTGAAGTTGCTAATGGTTTCTATTACTATCCAGACGATCTTCAAGGTGAAACTGTTTACGGTGCTTTCACTACACCAGTTGCTCTTGAAGACAACCAACGCTATTTAGCTTGTGTTCAAACTGTAAACCTTAACTTATACTTAGGTCACGAAAACGGAACAAACCTTACTTGGAACGAAGCATACTACCTCCAACCAATGACACCTAACGAAAGTGATGGTACTTGGTATGCAGCTGGTTTTGGTTCTGATCTTCCGAGCTCAATGGCAGTTGCTTTAATGGACAACGATGTAAATGTTGCTGAGTTGAACACAATTGACGGAAAAGCATTCCCTAACCCTGCAACTGATGTAGTTACTGTATCTATTGACGGTGAAGGAGTGGCTCAATTAATTGTAACTGATGTTGCTGGTAAAGTAGCAATGTCAAGTGCTCTTAACTTGGCTGGTGGTCAGGCTAATGTAAACCTCGACGCACTTCAAGCTGGTCTTTACATTTTCAATGTAACACTTGAAAACGGTAAAACTGCACAATTCAATGTTGTGAAAAAATAAGCTATTTAGCTTTTGATAGGAAAAGGGACGGGCAACCGTCCCTTTTTTATTTGCTATCTTTGCTACATGTCAAAAGCATCTTATACTGTTACTGCAGCACTCCCCTATGCCAACGGCCCCCTTCATTTAGGTCATGTTGCTGGCGTTTATCTACCTGCCGATATCTTTGTTCGGTTTTTACGCATGAATGGCCATGACGTCGCCTTCATTTGTGGTTCAGACGAACACGGCGCCGCAATCACGCTTCGCGCCAAAAAAGAGGGGCTCAGCCCCAAAGACATTGTCGATAAATACGATGGCATCATCAGGACTGCATTCAAAGATTTTCAAATTAGTTTTGACATCTTTCACCGAACCTCATCTGAATTACATCACGAAACTTCGGCTGCTTTTTTCAAAAAACTCTACGATCAAGGCCAGTTTACAGAAGAAGTTTCGGAACAATATTATGACGAACAATTTGAGCAATTTTTAGCAGACCGCTACATTACCGGAACTTGCCCAAAATGTCAAAATGCAGGTGCCTACGGTGACCAATGCGAAAAATGTGGCTCTGATCTCAGCCCCACAGATCTCATCAATCCAACCTCAACACTCAGTGGAAGCAAGCCCGTATTGAAAAGCACTTCGCACTGGTACTTACCCATGGATCAGCACGAAACATGGCTCAAAGACTGGATCCAAGAAGGCATTTTAGACGGCGAAGTTCAACACCACCCAAAAGAATGGCGCAACCAAGTGCTTGTCCAATGCATGTCTTGGATCAACGGAGGCCTGAAGCCCCGCGCCATGACCCGCGACCTCGATTGGGGCGTCAAAGTGCCGCTTCCAGGTGCCGAAGGAAAGGTACTGTATGTTTGGTTAGATGCGCCTATTGGCTATATCTCAGCAACCAAACAATGGGCAATCGACAACGGTAAAGATTGGGAACAATATTGGCTCAAGTCAAAAGCCAAAGACCGAAAATTGGTGCACTTTATTGGCAAAGACAACATTGTATTTCATGCCATCATCTTCCCTATTCTATTAAAAAACCATGGTGATTTCATCTTGCCTGACAACGTTCCGGCCTATGAATTCTTAAACCTCGAAGGCGATAAATTCTCTACATCAAGAAATTGGGCGGTTTGGCTCCACGAGTATATCGCGGCATACCCCGAAAAAACCGATGAGCTCAAATACGTGCTTACTTCTATTGCCCCTGAAACCAAAGATTCTGAATTTACATGGAAAGAATTCCAAACACGAGTCAATTCAGAGCTTGCCGATATCATGGGCAATTTCGTCAACCGTACTTTGGTCCTAACCAATAAATACTATGAAGGCAAGGTTCCTGCTATTGGTGCTTTGACACCCGAAGACCAAAGTTTAATAGCTCAAATCCAAGAAATCCCGGCGAAAATCTCCAAATTGGCCTATGCCTATAAGCTGCGCGAAGCACAAGCAGAAATGATGAATTTGGCGCGTTTAGGCAACAAATACTTAGCAGACAACGAGCCCTGGAAATTGGTCAAAACAGACCCAGAACGCGTTGAAACCATCATGCATTTGGCTTTGCAAATTACAGCCAACCTCCAAATTGCTTGTCAATTATTTTTACCAGCAACCGCGGACAAACTAGCCAAGATGCTCAATAGTTCTTGGTCACAATACACTGACCTCGGGCGCACAGATCTTCTACAAGCGGGGCATCAGATTGGCGAAGTAGCCATTCTGTTTGCTAAAATCGAAGACGCCCTTGTTGACACTGAAATTTCTAAATTAAAGGCTACAGCAGCCCCTACCTCAAAATACCCACCAATGAAAGACGCCATCGCATTTGATGACTTTACTAAAATGGACCTCCGCATGGGAACCATTCTTGCTGCTCAAAAGGTTGAAAAAGCAGATAAACTTTTACAACTCACGGTAGACACCGGTATTGATCACCGCACGATCGTCTCCGGAATAGCAGAACACTACGCCCCTGAAGATATTATTGGCAAAACAGTTTTGGTACTATTAAATTTAGAGCCAAGAAAAATTCGTGGCATTGAATCACAAGGTATGATCTTAATGGCTGAAAACGAGGAAGGTAAACTCAGCTTCCTGGCTTCTGAAAAAGAATTTGGCGCTGGGCCCTCTGTCCGATAACGATTTTTCGCCAAACTTAATTTGCAGAACACAAAAAGTTTCGTATCTTTGTAGTCCCAATACGGAAAACAACACGTTTCAAGATATATTGCGGGGTGGAGCAGTTGGTAGCTCGTCGGGCTCATAACCCGAAGGCCATCGGTTCGAGTCCGGTCCCCGC
>JBEDCS010000058.1:0-3765 GCA_041176605.1 Bacteroidota bacterium | reverse complement strand
CTAGGTAATGTTCAAAGTTGTTTTCAACATAAAAGTCTTTTTGCGCCACATTAGGATGTATGGTCAGCAGTTCTTGTTCACGCCAAAAAGAAAAACGCATGGCGGTTGCCACACAAAAATTCGTTTTTTTAGTGCGTGCACATAAAATCCCTTTCTGAACATCTACTTTTCTGGAATCTTCGAGCCAGAAGAATTCGTCATAGTTGGCATCGTGATTGCTTACATTTCCGTCTAGGTAGGGAGTAAATTTGACATTTCCGCTGAAATTAAGCGGCGTCACGGTGTAGGAAATAGCAGCGATTTCCTCGCGTGCCATCGAGCAAAAACGGATACTTTCTATTTCAAGTTCCTTGCCAGATCCAAAAACCACACGAAAAGTCCTTTTTAGGATTCCTTTTTGCATGTCAAGTTCACGGTGAAAATACTTGATTTGCTGTTGATTCAAATCGAGTTGTTCACCGTCAATTTCGATGTTAATCCCAATCCAATTGGTGGAGTTGAGCACTTTTGCAAAGTATTCTGGATAGCCGTTTTTCCACCAACCAACACGGGTTTTATCTGGATAATAAACACCACCTATATAACTTCCTTGCAAGGTATCACCACTGTATTTTTCTTCAAAATTTGCACGCTGACCAAATGATCCATTGCCAATACTGAAAATACTTTCAGCTTGTTTTTGTTTGTTGGCATCAAATTTTGTTTCGATGATCTTCCAAGGATCAATTTCAAATAAATTACGCATAGTTGGCTAAACTAAATTCTGTCAAATCGTTAAAATAAATATCTGCTTGCGTTGAAATATGTGGGTTGCCGACACCTACAGCAGTAAAACCTCCAGCTTTTGCAGCTGCAATTCCGGATGCAGCATCTTCAAAAACTAATACTTGTTTAGGTTCGAGCTGCAAAGCTTTGGCCCCATTTAAAAAGACTTCAGGATGAGGTTTAGGGTCTGAAACACCATTACCGTCAATCACTACATCAAAATAATGAGCTATTCCTAATTTACCGAGAATAAAATTGGCATTCTTGCTCGATGAACCAACTCCGAGAAGTATTCCTCTATGCTTTGCTTCTTCAAGCAAGGCTGCTACACCCGGTAACAAATCTGAGGCATTTAAAGACTGAATAGACTCCAAATAAAAATCATTTTTACCTTTGAGTAAGGCCTCGAATTCTTCGTTAGAAATCGTTTTTGCACCTAATTCTAAGATTTTTTTCAAGGAGTCAACCCTACTCACGCCTTTTAATAATTCGTTCTCCTGTTCAGTAAACGCAATACCTAAGCTATGTGCACAGCGCTGCCATGCGATGAAATGATTGTGTTCTGTAGTTACTAATACTCCGTCAAGATCAAATAGGAGTCCTTTAATTGGCGACATTGTTTTCTTTGATTCGTAAGGTTAAAATTCCTGCTATGATCAGCAAAAGCCCTCCGACTGTTACGGCGGCAATTCTTGAATTATTTAAAATACCCGACATGACGTCACCAAAAAACAAAGAAGCAATAATTTCAGGAAGTACAATAAAGAAATTAAAGATGCCCATGTAGACGCCAATTTTGTTTGCGGGCAAACATGGAACTAACATCGCGTATGGCATGGACAAAATACTACTCCAGGCAATACCCACTAAGCCCATGATTAAAAAGAGCATCCAAGTGCTATCTTGATCCACAAAATTGATGAGCATGAGGCCTAAGCCGCCAATCAATAGACTGGTAAAATGCGTCCATTTTTGTCCGATTTTGGCTGCCAAGAATGGCAAAACAAGGGCAAATAAAAAGGTAACCACGTTCTCAAAAGAATAAGCCAATCCGGCTAAATCTGAACCTTCTCCGTAAGCAGCACTACCAGGCTCACCTTTGAAAATTTCAGAGGCGACAGCCGTCGTAAAAAAGAACCACATTAAAAACAAGCCAGGCCATGTTAAAAACTGAACCAACGCGAGCTGACGCATTTGCTTTGGCATCGTTTTGATGGCGGTTAATATTTCATTGGCACCATGTAAAAAACCTTTCTTTTCAGCTTTTGAAGCAGCAAGTTCTTCTTCAGTAGGCGGGTATTCTTTGGTGGTCAATACGGTATACAAAACAGCACCTAAAAATGCCAAGGCGCCAATGTAAAAGCTCCATTGCACATTGGCAGCTATTTTTCCTGCCTGAGCAGTGCCGTCCACATCGAACCAATTTGTGAAAATCCAGGGCAATGCGCTGGCAATAGTTGCCCCTACTCCGATAAAGAAACTTTGCATAGAAAAACCGCGCGTGCGCTGCTTAGCCGGTAGTTGATCGGCTACAAATGCACGAAAAGGTTCCATACTAATATTGATAGAGGAATCAAGGACCCAAAGTAGGCCTGCAGCCATCCAAAGTGCAGATGACGAAGGCATCAAAAACAAACAAATTGAGCTGAGAATGGCACCAATTAAAAAGAATGGTCTGCGACGTCCTAAAACAGGATGCCAAGTGCGATCACTGAGGTAACCAATAATGGGTTGAACAAGTAGCCCCGTTAATGGTGCTGCTAACCAAAGACCTGGGATTTCTTCTGGTTTGGCACCGAGACTCTCGTATATAGAGCTCATGTTGGCCATTTGAAGCCCCCAACCAAATTGGATCCCCATGAAACCAAAGCTCATGTTCCAGATTTGCCAAAAAGAAAGCGTAGGTTTAGTTTGCATGGCAGTAGATTTAGGTTTTTAACGCTTAGCGGTAATAGACTTTATAACCCCAAGCAGGAACTTGAAAAGATTTATCAGCTTTAAAATTCACTGTGTTGCCTTCGAAAAGGTCCTGAAATTTACCAGCAGTAGCTGCATCAGTGAATTTAATTTGCTGCGCTGAGGCACTTAAATTGAGCACTACAAGCACTTGATTTTGACCGCGCTCACGTACATAAACCAACTGATTTTTTTGAGCAGCTGAAGAAATAAACCTAGGGTTTTGCTGACCTGCACCCGCAAACAAAGCAGGATTCGTTTGGTGCAAGTGCAACAATTTATCATAGAAGCTCACTAAATCCATTTTTGTCCAATCAATGGCATCTTTTTCAAAGAAAGCCAAACGTCGGTCTAATGACGTTTCTTGACCATTATAAACAAGCGGCATTCCTTCAATTGTCGCCGCAAGAACAGCCATTGCAAAACGAGCGTCTCCCATTCTTTCCATTTCAGTGCCGTTCCATGAGTTTTCATCGTGATTGGAAGTAAAATTCATGTGGAAACCATTATAAGAAGGCTTTAAACGGCTAATATATTCGTGAACTGCCGACGCATCTTTTTTGCCTTTGGCAATATCGTTCATGATGTGATGAAACTCCCAACCATAGGTTGCTTCGAAAGCATCGTACAAATCATTACCTTCTGCTTCAGCTAACATGAAAACGCCATTACCTGATGCATCGAGTGCTTTGCGAGCGTCTTTCCAGAAGTCCATAGGTACCCAACCTGCAACATCACAACGATAACCATCGATTTGAGCTTCTTTTACCCAAAACTCCATGCAACTGATCATTTCTTGGCGCATTTCTTTGTTGTCGTAGTTCAAATCAGCGACATCCCACCAATCGGTACCAATGGTTGGTTGAAGCTGACCCAATGAGTCGAGTGTATACCAATCTTGATGGCCTTGATCAACCCAAACGTGATCTGGTGAAGTATGGTTAGCTACCCAATCGATAATTACTTTCATACCAAGTTGGTGCGCTGCAGCAACCAAGGAACGGAAATCTTCCATGTTACCAAATTCAGGATTCACTGCACGGT
>JBEDCS010000057.1:0-7423 GCA_041176605.1 Bacteroidota bacterium | reverse complement strand
CATGGCAGAGGCACCTCCACCTCCATTACAAATTGCGGCAGCTCCTAACTTACCGTTGTTTTGTTTGAGGACATGCAAGAGCGTTACAATAACTCTGGAACCTGAATTTCCGAGTGGATGCCCTAGCGCAACCGCTCCGCCGTTTACATCAACTTTTTCGGGATTGAGACCTAAGATTTTCATGTTAGCCAAGCCAACTACCGAAAATGCTTGATTGAGCTCCCAATAATCGATATGATTGATCGATAAATTAGCTTTTTCAAGCGCTTTAGGAATGGCTAATGATGGCGCAGTAGTGAACCATTCTGGCTCATGAGCTGCATCTGCATAGCTCACAATTTTTGCAAGTGGTGTGAGGCCGTGTGCTTTAACTGCTTCCTCAGATGCCAAAATCAGGGCAGAAGCGCCGTCGTTGAGCGTTGACGCATTAGCTGCGGTGATTGTTCCTTCTTTATCGAAAGCCGGACGCAAGGCAGGGATTTTATCCAAAAATACATTTTTGTATTCTTCGTCTTCAGTGATCATAATTGGATCTCCTTTGCGCTGCGGCACAGAAACGCCAACTACTTCGTCATTAAATTTACCTGCTTGCCATGCAGAAGCAGCTCTTTTGTAAGAATTAATGGCGAATTCATCTTGTTGTTCGCGGGTGATCTCATATTTGGTGGCACATAACTCCGCACAGTTCCCCATAGGGACTTTGCTGTAAACGTCGAGTAAACCATCCTTTGTAATCCCATCGAGCATGGTGATGTTTCCGAATTTAGTACCGTTTCTTCCGTCAACGTAATGTGGTGTTTGAGACATGTTTTCCATACCCCCCACTACTACAATTTGGTTGTCTCCGGCTAAGATGGATTGCGTGCCTAACATGATTGCTTTCATGCCTGAAGCACACACTTTATTGATGGTTGTACAAGGAACTGAGTTAGGTAAACCTGCACCAATTGCGGCTTGTCTGGCAGGTGCTTGCCCTACACCAGCTTGTAAAACATTTCCCATAAATACTTCATTGACCAATGCTGGATCAATGTTTGCTTTTTGAAGTGCACCTTTAATGGCAGTTGCTCCTAGTTGTGTAGCAGGGACACTCGCTAAACCTCCCATAAATGCACCCATTGGGGTTCTTACTGCAGAGACGATATAAACTGTTTTTGACATGTTGATTGTTTTTGAGCCACGAATTTACGTAAAAATGTATGTATTTTTGGGGCATGCATCTGCTTTCCGCATTTTCTTTCTGGTGGTCACTTCCTATTGTGGCGTTGTCAATTCTACTGAGTTGGCGATTTTACAGCAAAGAAACTTGGCTCGAAAAAAAGCTGAAGTCGCTCAAATTATTGCTCATCGGAGTCAGAGCAGGGGTATTTTCAATTATCGGCTTGCTTTTACTTGGCTTGACCTTAGAAATGCTCCAGTTTCATACAGAACGACCAATCGTTGTCACTTTAGTGGACCACTCTTCATCGATGCTCAATGACAATAATGCTGCACAACTCAATCAAAATATCGATCGTTTTCAGCGCGAGCTCAACAACAAATTTAAAGGTGATTTCCAATTTGAAACATTTTACTTTGGTACTGACCTATCTAAACAATCTAAAGGTTTTATTGATTCAAAAACAAACATGGAGCTTGCCTTTGAGCAACTCAGCACCAAGTATTTTAATAAAAATCTAGGGGCTATAGTACTTGTTTCAGATGGAAATTATAATGTAGGAGCGAATCCTTGCTACCAGGCAGAGCAGCTTCCACTCACCCCCATTTACAGCCTTGCTGTTGGCGACACAACACTTAAAAAAGACCAACTCATTCAAAACGTTGCCTACAATGAGCTGACCTTTTTGAATAATGAATTTCCTATTGAGGTTGACATCAAGGCCTATCGCCTGGCAGGCAAATCTGTCGTAGTACGTTTATTTGAAGATGGCCGCCAGATTGCCCAACAAACCATCCGCCATGATGCGCAATTTGAGTCTGCACAAACTTTACTTTTTAACCAAAAAGCGAAAAAGCCTGGCATCAGAGAATACCGCATCGAACTCAGTGCGCTGCCCGGTGAGTTTACGCTGCGCAACAACACAAAAACATTTTACATCGAAGTTGCCGATAGCCGTCATCAAATTCTTTTGCTCGCCAATGCCCCTCACCCAGACATGGCTGCCATTGCAAATGCGTTAAAAGGCAATGAGAATTATGAATTGACATTTAAAACCCCAGCACAGGTTCGTGGTGAATTAAAAAAATATGACCTCGTCATCTGGCACGAACCCTCCAACGGATTTGACCCTGTCTTACTCAGCGACATCAAAAGCGCTCAAATTGCCACTTGGTTTATCTTGGGTAGCCAAGCTGAAATGACGAGCGTGAAACTCTTGCCATTAGGCCTCAATTTACAACTCAAACAACAGCTAGAAGAAGTTCAAGGCTATGCGCAAGAAGGATTTGCTTTATTTGAAGCAGACCAAAAATGGCTCCAATTAATCGAGCAATTTCCGCCGTTGCAAAGACGTTTTGGCGAAATCAAGGCGCTTGGTTCAACACAAGTTTTACTCAGACAGCGCATCGGTCAAATACAGAAAAATGACCCGTTATTAACGTTTTCAGAGCTCAAACAACAGCGCGTTGCTTGCTTGCTAGGTGAAGGGATTTGGCGCTGGAAACTATTAGCTTATCAGAAAACACAAAGCCACGATGTATTTCAATCCTTTGTGGGGCAAATCACCAATTACCTTTTAGTTAAAAAAGAAGGAATGGGCTTAAGGGTTCAGGCACCAGTAAGGCTTGACACAGAACAAGACTTCGTTTTGAACGCCAGCTTTTATAACGCTTCGCTGCAAGCGATTACTAGCCCTCAAATGAATTGGGAACTGCGCAATGAAAAGGGACAGCTCAGAAAAGGCGAATTGCAAACCAAAGGTTCCTATTACCAATACAACTTTGGAAAATTAAAGCCAGGTCGATATTCGTGGATCGTTAAAACAAAGGTGAACAATAAAATTTACGTCAAGACCGGTAAACTCAGTATAGAATTCATTGATCTCGAGCAACAAGAATCTGCCGCTCGTCATTCGACACTCAAGCAATTAGCAAGTCAAAGTGGTGCAAAAGTATACCCACTGAACGCATATCAAAAGCTTCTCAAAGAACTTGAAATCAACGGAGACATCGTTGCGGTGCGTTCCGAAACGCATCAATTCAATGAACTCAACGATTATTTATTGATCTGTCTCATCCTATTAGGATTACTGACCACGGAATGGTTTTTGAGAAGATTCAATGGTGCTTATTAATCAAGTCCAATAGCATTAAACGATAATGACCTCACTTCAATACAACATTTTTTCTTTCCCCGATTTAAGCCCAGCACTACTTTATGCATACCTGCAATTGCGCAGCGAAGTCTTTGTGGTGGAGCAAAATTGTGTGTACCAAGATTTAGATGGTCAAGATCAGGATGCGTTACATGTTTTGGTGCGAGAAAATGACCATTTGGTGGCTTGTGCACGCATTTTACCCAAAGATACCAACTACCCAGAAATATCCATCGGCAGAGTGATTGTTGCCTTAAATTATCGTGGTAAAAATGTTGGACACGCACTCATGGAATACTGCATCAATCAGATCGATGAACTATTTGGCAAACAAAATATTGTCTTGTCAGCGCAAGCGCACTTGCAAGAGTTTTATAAAAAGCACAACTTTGTACCCGTCGGAGATACCTACCTTGAAGACGGCATTCCTCACATCAAAATGAAACGCAATTAATTATGACTAAAACGATTTACAGCCTCGCTATTACAGCACTCTTTTTACAAAGTTGTGCAAGCCCGGATAAAAAAGCTGAAATTTCAAAAAATCAATACCAGACTATAGATGTCAGCGCCTTAGACAGGACTATCAAACCTGCCGACGACTTTTTTGTTTTCGCAAACGGAACTTGGGTAGCGAACACCACAATCCCGGCCAGCGAATCAAGATGGGGCAGTTTCAATGAGCTCGAACAACAAAATAATATCAAACTCAAAACCATCCTAGAAGATGCCGCCAAAAACCAAGGCGCAGTGGGTTCTCAAAATCAAATTTTAGGCGCCTACTACAAATCATTTACCGATCTAGAAAAGCGAAATCAGCTAGGTACAGCGCCGCTTACCACCGATTTATCCAAAATCGATCAAATACAAAACGCTAGTCAAATCCAAGCGCTTGTTGCTGATTTTCACCGCGATGGTATTGGTACTTTATTCGGTTATGGCATTGGACAAGATTTAATGAATGTAAATATCAATGTAGCCTACATGGGGCAAGGTGGTATAGGACTACCCAACCGCGATTACTATTTTGAAGAAAAATACCAGAGTATTTTAACGGCCTATCAAAATCATATTACAACCACTCTCAAGCTCGCAGGCCTTCAATTAGATGGCAAAGTAGCAGCAGATATCGTCGCACTTGAAACCGCCTTAGCGGGTGCCATGCTCAGACCTGCTGAAATGCGCGAACCAGAAAAAACCTACAACAAGCAATCTTTAGCTGAAGTTTCAAGTAGTCTTGGCAATAATTTTGATTTTTCAGCTTACCTCAAAGCAGTTGGTTCTGCGCAACCCGATTCAATTATTGTGAGTAATCCTGCATTTAACACCAAAGTTGCCGAATTGCTAAGAACGGTTGATCTCAACACTTGGAAGAACTACTTCAAATGGTCATTGGTGAACCACTATGCTGGTCATTTAAATACGGCACTTGTTCAAGCGAATTTCGATTTTTATGAAGGCGTTTTGTCTGGTAAAAAAGAACAACAACCAATTGAAGAGCAAGCTATTGAAGCCATTACCAACCTTGAAATAGGCGAGCTACTCGGAAAAGCATTTGTCGAGAAACACTTCTCGAAGGCAGCTCAGGATCGCGTGAATGAAATGGTAGACAACCTATTAATCGTTTACCGCGAACGCATTAGCCAATTGGACTGGATGACCGACGTCACTAAACAAGAAGCACTCAAGAAACTCAACTCCATTGGCAGAAAACTTGGTTTCCCTTCCAAATGGGAAGATTACTCCATGTTGAAATTCAATCCTGAAACTTATGTTGCCAATGTAAGAGAAATGTCACGATACAGCGTTCAGAAAAATTTCGCTGAATTAGGCAAACCCGTAGACAAAGAAAAGTGGGGAATGCCTGCACATATGGTCAATGCGTATTACCATCCGTTATTGAATGAAATCGCATTTCCTGCTGGCATTATGCAAGCGCCTTTCTTCGATGAGCGTGCCGAAGATGCGGTCAACTACGGCCGAATTGGGATGGTCATCGGACACGAATTCACACATGGCTTTGACGACATGGGCAGTAAATTCGCGGCCGATGGTTCATTTACCAATTGGTGGACAGAAGAAGACCGTCAATTATTTGAAGAAAAAACCAAGCTTTTAGGTGCCACTTTTGAGGGCTTCTGCCCGATGGAAAACCACTGCGTCAATCCGGATTTAACAATGGGTGAAAACATTGCTGACCTCGGTGGCTTGACAATGGCATTTTACGCTTACAAGCGTACTGAAGAATTTAAAAAACAAGAAATTCGCGAAGGCTTCACCCCTGCTCAACGCTTCTTTATTGCTTACGCCCAACTTTGGAAAATCAAGTATACCGATGCGGAAATGAAAAAACGCTTGGCAACAGATCCGCATTCACCGGGAATGTACCGCGTAAATGGTCCGCTCAAGAACTGCCCTGAATTTTTCGAGGCATTCGAAATTGAAGAAGGTCGTGAAATGCGTAACGACGTTAAGAGAGTTGCTCGAATTTGGTAAGTAATTCGGCTTGTGACAATTGCTGTTGCAAGCCGCTTTCCATTTCTTTGAGCGTCAGTTGATCTTGCGCCAACTCTTCGTCGCCCATCAATACAACAAATCGTACTTTGCGGTCGTTGGCATACTTGAGTTGTTTTTGCAACTTTGAAGCACTCGGATAAATTTCTGCCGCTAAGCCTAAAGCTCTTGTTTTTTTGAGCAGCTGTAGATTTTCAGCAAGCGTTGTTTCTCCGAAATTGACAAACAAAACATCTAAAGATAGTTCGAGTTCGGCCGGGAATAAATTGAGTTCAGTCAGGACATCATAAATGCGGTCCGCACCAAACGAAATGCCCACCCCAGACAAGTTTTTAAGTCCAAAAAGAGCGGTTAGGTCGTCGTAACGGCCACCACCACAAATACTGCCCATTTTAACATCGAGGGCTTTGACTTCAAAAATAGCTCCTGTATAATAATTGAGGCCACGCGCAAGGGTGATTTCAAAATCGAGCTGCCCGCGCTGCAATCCTAATTTTGAGATGGTATCTAAAACATAAGTGAGCTCGTCGAGTCCTTGTTGACCTATTTCACTTTCGGCTAAATAAGATCGAAGCAAACCTATTTTGTCTGCATTACTGCCTTTAAAATCAAATAATGGCTTGATTTGACCCAAGGTGCTTTCGGTAAATCCTTTTTGTGAGAGTTCATCAAGCACTCCTTGTTCACCAATTTTATCGAGTTTATCAATCGCAACGGTTAAATCAACGATGCGCTCTGCCACCCCACAAACCTCTGCAATACCACTTAAGATTTTGCGGTTATTGATTTGAATCACAAAACCGGGCAAATTAAGATTGGTGAGTACTTCATCAAAAATTTGAATGAGCTCTACTTCGTAAAGCAATGAATCAGAGCCAACGACATCGACATCACACTGATAAAACTCTTGGTAACGACCGTGTTGTGGACGATCTGCCCTCCAGACTGGTTGAATTTGGTAACGTTTGAAAGGAAAGTTGAGTTCGTTTTGATGTTGCACCACAAAACGTGCAAATGGCACGGTGAGGTCGTAGCGCAATGCTTTTTCGGCCAAAGAATTGGCAAAACGCGGCAAATTATCTTGAGCTAGTGCCTCTAAATCTGCTTTGCGCATTTTTTCGCCCGAATTGAGGATCCTAAAAATGAGGCGGTCACCCTCCTCGCCATATTTCCCGAGCAGGGTACTTGACAATTCGAAGCTTGGCGTTTCAATAGGCGCAAAACCATAACGTTTAAAGACTTTCTTAATGGTGTCAAAAAGATAATTGCGCTTGGCTACTTCTGAAGGTAGAAAATCACGAGTCCCTTTTGGGATTGCAGGTTTTTGTGCCATATTATAGGGGTGTGTTTTTTAGATAAAGTTCGAGCAATATGCCGTCGGCCAAACCGATTTTGGGTACAACGATTTCTGGTTGCGCAAGGGCGCTCAAGGCAGCGATGTAAATTTCCAACGCAGGCACAATAACATCGGCGCGGTCGGCTTTCAGTTGAAATTGTTCTATGCGTTCGTTTAAGGTCAGCGGACTGAGTTTGCCATGCAATTGTACGAGGTCTTTGAGTGAAATCTTTGCGCTTTTATTAGGCAGCATTTTTAA
>JBEDCS010000056.1:0-7250 GCA_041176605.1 Bacteroidota bacterium | reverse complement strand
CTAATACAACACCGTTTGTGACACTTCCTGCCGCAATATCATTGAGGTGTGGGTCTGAGGAAACAGATGCAGTTGCGGGGCTGTTGTTGGTAAATGAAGTGCCGCTGTTTGGTCCGACGGCTGCTGAAGCATTTCCTGTTGTCAGGATGAGACCATTATTGATAGGAAACAAAGGATTTGTATTGGTAAAATAACCTACATTGCCTTGTGCTGTATTGGCCAGCGCAGGGTTGCCGTTGATGGTAACATTAAATGCCGTTACACCGAAACCAAGCAAAACGTTGTCAACGAGTTGTTGCGGCGTTTGAGTGGTTGATACCGAGATTGGCTGTGCAATTGCAGCACCAAAAGAGAATATAAAGAGCAGTTGTAGTAAGTGTTTCATATGCGCAAGTTGTCGGTTAGACGATTTTTTTGGCAAATTAGTTGCAATACAAAATTAATATAATCAACGACGTAGCAAAACCCCGCGATTTTTCGCAACTTTGAAACATTCAAATATTATGGAAAAAACGCAACAATTTATTGGCCAGAACAAAGAAAAATTTGTGGCCGAACTTTTCGATTTACTTCGCATACCTTCTGTTTCAGCTGACCCAGCTTTTCAAGCAGATGTAAAAGCATGTGCTGAGTATTTATCAGCACATTTTACGGCAATTGGTCTAGACGAGGTGGCCATTTATCCGACAGCAGGTCACCCCATTGTTTATGCTGAAAAAATAATTGATGCAACCCTGCCAACAATTTTAGTTTACGGCCATTACGACGTACAACCCGCAGACCCTCTTGAATTATGGCACAGCCCGGCTTTTGAACCGGTTATTAAAACCACCGAGATTCATCCGGAAGGCGCCATTTTTGCCAGAGGTGCTTGCGACGACAAGGGTCAGGTTTTTATGCATGTCAAAGCACTAGAAGCCATGCTCAAAAGTCAAGAACTTCCTTGTAACGTCAAACTAATGATAGAAGGCGAAGAAGAAATAGGCAGCCCTAACTTGGCCATTTTCGTCAAAGAAAACAAGGCTAAACTTAAAGCAGATATCATTTTGGTCTCTGATACCGGAATGTTAGCCAATGATGTTCCATCTATCACAACTGGTTTGCGCGGTTTGAGCTATGTAGAAGTTGAGCTTACGGGGC
Source organism: Bacteroidota bacterium (assembly GCA_041176605.1). Lineage (GTDB taxonomy): Bacteria > Bacteroidota > Bacteroidia > Flavobacteriales_D > Crocinitomicaceae > UBA952. The sequence goes on along the minus strand of JBEDCS010000056.1, from coordinate 6,110 downwards.
CTAACCGAGACCTTCACTCGGGTTTATATGGCGGCTGTGTGGCCAATCCAATTAACATACTCACACAAATGATTGCGAGTTTACACGATGAAAACAATCATATTACCATCCCCGGATTTTATGACAAAGTCGTGGAGTTATCTGATGAAGATCGTGCAGAAATGGCAAAAGCACCATTTTCTGAAGAGGCTTATTGTAAGGCTTTAGATTTGAAGCAAACACATGGCGAATCTGGTTACAGCACAATGGAACGCGGCTCTATTAGGCCAACGCTAGATGTCAATGGCATTTGGGGCGGTTACACAGGAGAAGGCGCAAAAACTGTCATTGCATCAAAAGCTTTTGCAAAAATTTCAATGCGATTGGTTCCTGATCAAGACCCCGAGGAAATCACACGCCTTTTTCAAGAGCATTTTGAAAAAATTGCGCCCAATAGCGTGCGCGTCAAGGTACTTCCACATCATGGAGGAGAGCCCGTCGTTACCCCAACGGACTCATTTGCCTATGCGGCAGCAGCCAATGCCTACGAAAAAACATTTGGGAAAAGACCTATACCAGTTAGAAGTGGAGGAAGTATTCCGATTATTGCCATGTTTGAAAAAGAACTTGGCCTTAAAACCATACTGATGGGATTTGGCCTAGACAGCGATGCCATTCACAGTCCGAATGAGCACTATGGCTTATTTAATTTTTATAAAGGAATAGAAACCATTCCATACTTTTTCAAAAATTTTAGTCAGCAATGATGCCTGTTAAAAACTTCTTATTTGTATGCTTAGGGTTTGCGCTATTTTCATGCGCTAGTCTTGAAGAACCAATAGAAATGGTGAGCTATGATGGCTCTTCAATTCAACAATTTTCAGGGCAATTGGTGCAATTTTCAGCAAGTTTCCATGTGAAAAACAAACTTTGGGTGCCCGTCAAAATGAAACCGGGTTCATTTGAAATATTTGTTGACCAACAAAAAATTGGCAATCTCTATATTGACCAACCAGTAAAACTCAAAGCATTCAAAGAGTCCGAATTAAAAATTCCAATGCGCCTCATTCCAGAACCTGGTTTTATGACAAACCTTTATAAGTCTGCTAAAAAAATGGAGGTGCAGACCAAAATCAGCGGTTATCCTCAAGTTGGTATTTTTTTTATTTATAAAACCGTTCCTGTTTCAAAAGAGACCAAGCTTCAGCCCTCACAGTTTATACCAAATCTCCCCATATTCTAATGCTTACACCAACTGCTCCAAAAAAACTGTTTCTGCTAGATGCTTATGCGTTGATATATCGGGCCTATTTTGCCTTTGCAAAAAACCCAAGGGTCAATTCAAAGGGTGAAAACACATCTGCAGCATTTGGTTTTACGAACGTCCTTATAGATGTTTTAAAAACGGAGCAACCCACGCATATTGCTGTCGTGTTCGACCCACCTGGCGGATCCACCACAAGACAAGAAGAATTTACGCAGTATAAAGCACACCGCGAAGAGATGCCCGAGGACATCCGATCGATGATTCATCCAATCAAACAAATTGTACAAGCTTTTAATATTCCAATTTTAGAAGTCGCGGGTTACGAAGCGGATGATGTGATTGGTACGGTTGCGCTAATGGCTGAAAAACATGGTTTCATCACTTATATGATGACACCAGATAAAGATTATGCGCAGCTAGTCAGCCCGCAAACATTTATTTATAAACCCGGAAGAGGAGGCAATCCACCAGAGATTTTAGGCATCAGAGAAGTCTGTGAAAAATTTGAAATACAAGATCCTATTCAAGTGATTGATATTTTAGGATTGTGGGGAGACGCTTCTGATAACATTCCAGGAATTCCAGGAATCGGTGAAAAAACTGCTAAGGTACTTGTGGCCAAATATGGTTCCATGGAAGGCCTCTTTGCCAATGTTCACGAGCTCAAGGGCAAACAAAAAGAAAACGTCGAGAATTTTCAAGCACAGGGAATCATGTCAAAAATGTTGGCGACTATCATTAGAGATGTACCTGTTGAATTTGATGAAGCCGACCTCAAAGTTTGCGATGTTAATAATGAAGCTGTCAAAGCCATTTTCACGGAGCTTGAATTCCGAACATTAGCTAAAAGAATCATTGGCGAAGAAATTGTAGTGACTCAAACAACAACGTCTTCCGCTGAGCCGCAGCTCGACTTATTTGGCGTGCAAAGCATGCTTGAACCCCAAAACGCAGCCCCCACGGCAGGATATAAAACTATCGCCACTGAAAAACCAAGTTATCATTTAATTAGCTCTCCGGAAGAAAGAAAAGAACTGTTGGAGTTATTGTTGGCCCAAAGCTCTGTTTGTTTTGACACCGAAACAACGGATATCGACGCGCTGCATGCTGACTTAGTGGGCTTTTCATTTTCCTACAAAGAACGAGAAGCGTTTTATGTAGCAGTCCCGTTAGAATTTGAGGCGGCAAAATCAATTTTACACGAATTTTCACCAGTATTTCTCGATATTTCAATTGAAAAGATTGCCCACAACATGAAGTACGATTTGAAAGTATTAAATCGTTATGACATTCATTTGGAAGGCCCCTTGTTTGACACCATGATTGCACAGTATTTGATAAATCCAGAGTCAAAACAGGGCATGGATTTTTTGGCTACTTATTACCTCAATTATCAGCCCATTTCAATTGAAACCTTAATTGGAAAGAAAGGGAAGAATCAAGGCAATATGTCGGACTTGCGCCCTGAAGAAATTTCAGATTACGCCTGCGAAGATGCAGACATCACATTTCAGCTCAAACAAATTTTAGAACCCGAAATTCAAAAACCGCACCTCTATCATTTGTTTTATGAAATGGAAATGCCACTCATTACAGTCCTTAAAGATATAGAGCAAGAAGGCATTGCAATTGATACTGCCGCCCTGGACCAATTTTCAAAAGAACTCGATACTAGAATCACTGAGTTAGACAAAGAAATCCTTGAAGCCGCAGGCGAGCAATTTAATATTGATTCACCGAAACAGTTGGGCGAAATCTTATTTGAAAAACTCAAAATATCAGCAAAAGCCAAAAAAACAAAAACAGGACAGTACGCAACCTCTGAAGACATCCTTCAAAAGCACGAACACGACCACCCGATTATCCCAATGATTTTGGAATATAGACAGTTGCGTAAACTCAAAAGCACCTACGTTGACCCATTGCCAACGCTTTGTGACCGCATTGATGGCCGCATTCATACGAATTTCATGCAAACCGTCACTGCAACGGGCCGCCTAAGCTCTAACAACCCGAATCTTCAAAACATTCCTGTGCGCACCGCGAAAGGTCGGGAAATCAGAAGGGCATTTGTGGCGCGTTCAGCTGAATTTCAACTAATGGCCGTTGACTACTCACAAATTGAATTGCGCATTATTGCGGCATTAGCCGAAGATCAGAATATGATTGATGCCTTTAAGAATGGGCACGATATCCATGCTGCAACTGCCGCTAAGGTTTTTCATACGACAATCTCGGAGGTTACGCGTGAACAGCGCAGTGCAGCGAAGGCCGTTAATTTTGGAATCATTTACGGGCAATCAGCGTTTGGATTGGCTCAAAATCTGCAAATTTCAAGAACCGAGGCCAAGCAAATCATCGACGCTTATTTTGAGCAATACCCGAGTATCAAATCATACATGGACAAGGTCATTGCACAAGCCAGAGAGTTGGGTTACGTAGAAACTATTATGAAGCGCAGGCGCTATTTACCAGACATCCATTCTGCCAATGCGGTGGTCAGGGGCTATGCCGAACGAAATGCCATAAATGCCCCAATACAAGGCTCAGCAGCGGACATCATTAAAATGGCCATGGTTGCTGTGCATGAAGCGATGTCTAAAGCAAATCTAAAATCTAAAATGATTTTGCAAGTACACGATGAACTCGTTTTTGATGTGCACCAAAATGAAGTTGAACAAATGCAAAAATTGGTCAAAGAGGCGATGGAAAGCGCAGTTCAATTAACTGTTCCGATGGAAGTTGAAATGAAATTGGCGCCAAACTGGCTAGAGGCACATTAATTCTTAGCAACTCTTCAGACATAAAATTAACTTTGCATACAAGATCTTAAAAAAATGGAAATTCTCATCAAAGCTGCTCAGCTTATCACTTCTTTAGCTATTCTAGTCACGCTACACGAATTTGGTCACTTTATTCCGGCCAAACTATTCAAAACACGCGTTGAAAAATTCTACTTATTCTTCAACCCATATTTTTCATTCTTCCGATGGAAGAAGGTCAACGGAAAAGCCAAAAAATCATGGGTGAGTAAATCCTCACCAGCGTCATGGTCTGAAGACCCAAATAGCACGGAGTGGGGCATCGGCTGGCTTCCTCTTGGCGGTTACGTCAAAATTGCCGGGATGATCGACGAGTCTATGGATACCGAACAGCTCAAGCAAGCACCACAACCTTGGGAGTTTCGCAGTAAAAAAGCTTGGCAGCGCCTCATCATCATGGTCGGCGGTGTTACGGTTAATTTAGTTTTAGGCTTTATCATCTATATTGGCGTTGTTTTCACTTGGGGTCAGGTTACTTTAGATCAAAACAAATTAGAGAATGGTTTGAGTGTTCATCCGTATCTCGCAAAATACGGCATTTATTCTGGCGATAAAATCTTAAATATTGAAGGAAAGAAGCCGTTGAATTTAGACGATATCAATAAAGAAATTTTGCTGAGAGATGCCCGCCAGATTCAAGTACAACATCCCGATGGCAAAGTACAAAGCATCAAATTACCCACCTCAATTGATCAAGAACTATTTGAGGCAGGAGCACTTCCTGCTTTCAGCTTAAGATCAAACAAGATAGTCGTTGCTGAGGTTACCAAAGACTCCCCAGCAAAATCAGGTGGCATCAAAGCAAAGGACCATATTTTTGAGGTCAATGGCCAATCCATTCAATATTACGATGAGTTTCAAGCTATTTTATTTGCCAATAAAAATAAAAAGGTACACATCAAGGTTGCACATAATGGTCACTCAAAAGATACTTCTACATTAGCAGTTCGGGTCAAGAATAATGGAACCATTGGTATCCTTATTAATTCAGAATTTGTAGATAAATCCGCTTTATCTGAAAAAAAGTATGGCTTTGCCCAAAGCATCAATATTGGGATGAGCTATGGTTATCATACCCTTTCTGATTACGTCAGTCAATTTAAGTTCGTTTTCACCAAAAAAGGCGCAACCCAAATTGGAGGTTTTGCATCGATTGGAAATATGTTCCCGCCCTTATGGGATTGGCACACATTCTGGCTCACTACTGCCTTGCTCTCTATCATTTTAGCTTTCATGAATATTTTACCAATTCCAGCTTTAGATGGTGGCCATGTTGTCTTTTTGTTGTACGAGATGATAACTGGCAAGGAGGCACCTCAGAAAGTCCTTGAGGTAGCGCAATACATCGGCATTTTCCTTTTACTTTCTTTAATGATATATGCCAATGGAGCGGATCTCGTGCGTTGGTTGATTAAATAATTTGATATGCAGCGTTATCAAAACTATGTGCTTGGCCAATGGATAGATGGCCAAGGTGTTGAAACCCCATTGTATCATGCAATTACCGGGCAACTGATCGGTGAAGCATCAAGCGCAGGAATTGATTTTGGCGCTGTACTTGAGTACGGCAGAAAAAATGGGCACGCACTCAGAAAAATGACTTTTCAAGAAAGAGGTCGAATGCTCAAGGCGTTGGCACTTTTTCTATTGGAAAGAAAAGAGAAATACTATCATGTTTCAGCGCTCACGGGTGCTACAAAAATCGATTCATGGATTGATATTGAGGGCGGTATTGGCAACCTTTTTGCCAATGCAAGTTTGCGTCGTCAGTTCCCAGATTTACCTTATTATGTAGATGGCAGCGCCGCACCTCTTTCCAAAAACGGAACCTTTATCGGACACCACATTATGGTCCCGAAAGAAGGCGTGGCTGTGCATATCAACGCCTTTAATTTCCCAATTTGGGGAATGCTCGAAAAAATTGCAGTCAATCTAATGGCTGGAGTTCCTGCTGTGGTTAAACCCTCTGAATACACTTGCTTTTTAACCGAAGTAATGGTCAGAGACATCATCGACTCTCAAATTTTACCCGAAGGAGCTTT
>JBEDCS010000055.1:0-3565 GCA_041176605.1 Bacteroidota bacterium | reverse complement strand
TTGCCAGAAAAACGCCGAGGAGCCGCAATGGGTATATGGGGCACATTCATTTCGCTTGGCATTGGTGTTGGCCAAGCCTTAGGCTCTTATATTTATAGCCTCAGCAGTTACAACGTGTTATTTTTATGTGCTGCGGGCTTCGGTTTTCTAGCCGTCATATTTAGTGCACTGATCAAAGAAACTTTAGCGGACAAACAAGCTTTTAGTTGGTCGATTTTAAAGCTCAAAACAGAAGATATTATCGAAAAACCTGTAAAACCTGCGGCGCTCATCATGTTTTTAACAGCAATCAGTTCCGGGATGATTTTTGTTTTAACCCCTGATGTTTCTGATTTTTTAAACATCGAGAACAAGGGTTATTTTTTCGGCATTTATGTACTCACTACGATAGTCATGCGCTTGTTTTTTTCGTCGTTATCCGATCGCATTGGTCGAGAACAAACACTTTTGATTGGTTGTGTCTTTTTGATTGCAAGTATGGTATTATTGGCTGTGGCGCAATCTTTCTTAGGATATACGATCGCGGCGGCTGTTTTTGGTTTAGCAACGGGTATTTCAAGCCCTACTTTATTTGCCTGGACTGCTGATTTGAGCCTACCTGAAAGACGCGGAACGGGCTCTGGTACCATGTTTATTGCCCTTGAAGGCGGAATTCTGTTTGGTTCGGGCTTAACTTTTGTTTTCTATGATAATACTTTGTCAAGCGCACAATTACTCTTTAAAATTGCAGCTGGTTTTGCACTTGTTGCAATGATTGCACTGATTTTTCAAGTGCAACTTAAAAAGAAACTCAGGCTTGCTGATTTAAATAACGCCTCACTAAATAATGACCCAGGTAAATAAAAGGCGTCAATAAGACAGCGATCAACATTTTCAGTAAATAATTGGTTGGGGCCACTTCAAAATAAGTACTCAAAGACATCGCGCCCGGCACTACAAAGCCAATATACAAAACAATATATGAATCGATGAGCTGTGAAATCATGGTGCTTCCGGTACTGCGCAACCAGATGAAGCGATTGCCTGTGCGCTGCTTGATTTTCTCAAATAAAAATGCATCTAGAATTTGTGAGACTAAAAACGCAGCAATGCTTCCTACAATTACTGCCTGTGCTTGTCCAAAAACCAAGTTATATGCCTCATTTGTGGCTAATTTAGACCCCTTGATTTCGTGTGCAGGGATAGACATAGAAATACCGACAATAAGAAAGCAATAGGCAATCAAAGTGGCCGTAATCCAGGAAAGCCTTCTTACTGCTTTTTGCCCATAAAATTCATTCATGAGATCGGTGAGGATAAAGACCACTGGCCATGGTAGGATACCAATTATGGTGACAAAAGGGCCGAATTGCTTGCCAAAAACATTCCAAGAAAGTGGAATTTGAATGAGTTTATTACTGATTAGCTCAGCAGTAACTGCGTTGGTAATAAACAAACCGGCAAGTGCTATAAAAAGCCATTGTCGACGTCCGTTGAGTTGAGCCTGTTCCATGTCTCAAAAGTACAAATTATTGTACGCCATAATCCAGACGCTTGGTTTTGATGTAGCGCTGGATATAATATTGTGAAGTTTTGAAGTTGTCTATTCGGACACCGGTGTTGGCAGAATGGATAAATTTAATGGCTTCAGGTGTAACTTCAACGACCAAAGCCACGTGGCCCACTGCTGTAGAATGCACGTTGCTCCCTTTGAAAAACATTAAATCTCCGGGCTGAATTTCTGATAATTTGACGGTAGTGCCCAACTCGGCAAGCCCGTAACTGGTGCGTACAAGATCGAAGCCAAAATTTCCGAAGATGTAATTGATGAAACCCGAACAATCAAAGCCCGACGGAGTTGTACCACCATAGCGATACGGCACCCCTAAAAAACTTTTGGCATAGTTGATAATGGCATCAACTTGCGGATCATTTTTTGGAGTTGGCGTTTGCGCTGTTGCGAAATTCGTGAGTTGAAAACACAAGAGCAGAAAAAAGATGCGGAGAAATTTCATTTTCTGACGTCTGTTGCAAAAATAATAATTATTTTCGAATGTTCATTCAAGTAATCAGATGCCCACTATTGAAAATCAATCACTTAGCAAATTATACTACAGCATCGGAGAAGTTGCTGAGCACCTACAAGTAAATGCTTCATTGTTAAGATTTTGGGAGAAAGAATTTAATCTTGCAGTTTCAAAAAAGAACAAAAAAGGCAACCGACTTTATACGGTGAAAGAAATTGAAAAAATCCAACGGATTTATCAATTAGTGAAGGTGGAAGGTTACACCTTAGACGGTGCCAAAAAAGCGCTGAAAGTCAAAGTTGAACCTCATTTATCCGTTCAAAACGAAGTTGTAGCAGCTTCATTAGAAGCAAATACAGGATTCGTTCAAAATGCTTCATCGCTCGACGCAGCGGCACTCATCAACAAATTAGAAGCCATCAAAAAGCGTTTGTTGTCTTTAAATTTGGAAGATTTATCTGGCGATTCAACAGCTTCAACAGCTTCAACAAATTTAACTGCTTCAATTGAGCAACCGAGCAAACCAAAAAGTGTGGCCAAACCTAAGCCTAGCACGGACGCTCCTACCCTATTTGATTTTTAAATTTTTCCTGTATGTAGGATGCCGCATCCAACATCCGAGATCCATACCATGAGCACATTTCACCATCAATGAGTTCAATTTTTGAGTTCGGAAAACGCGCCTGAACTTCGGCAAAGTGCTTCTCTTCAAATGGAAATGGTTCAGAGCTCAGAAAAACATAATCAGGAGAAAGAGGCTGCAGCATCTTTTTTCCCAAAACATCAGCTAAATCGGGATAGCGCTCGATTGCACATGCATTAACAAAACCAAAATGGCTTAAAAAAGCATGGATATAGGTATTCGGCCCAACCACAAAATAGGGGTCTTTCCAAATCAAATAAAGAAAAGACGCCCCTTGTCCAATATGAGAAACGCTTTGAAATTGAGTTTGAATTTGAAGCAGTAACTGCTCAGCTTCTGTCTTTTTACCTACGCGTTCCCCGATGAGCAATAAATACGCATAAGCTTGTTCCAACGAATTGATATCGGTCAATAACACCTCAAAATGTTGTTCTAATAACGCGATATCCTCCTTGGTGTTTTCTTCCCGATTGGCAATAATAAGGTTAGGCGCCAAATGATGAATGGCCTCAAGATTTACTTTTTTAGTGCCCCCAACTTTAGCTTTGGTTTGTTTCCATGATTGCGGATGCAAACAAAATTTAGTGATGCCTACTACCTCAGTATCTAATCCAAGCGCCCAAAGATATTCGGTCAGCGAAGGAACTAAAGATACAATACGCATCGTTCAAAAAACTTTAAGAAAGGGCTGAAATAACGTCGTAGCGCGAAACAATATGATGCTTGCCTTCTGCCAATTCTACCAAAACAGCTGGCGTATTTTTATTGATCAACTTACACAACTCTTCTACAGGCGTGCTGGATTTTACCACCGGAAAAGCAGGCCCCATGATCGAAGAAATAGGTGCATCGCGCAGTGCTGGGTTGTCTACCAATAATTGATAAACATGGCTGTCATCAATGGAACCCACAAATT
>JBEDCS010000054.1:0-3844 GCA_041176605.1 Bacteroidota bacterium | reverse complement strand
AAACTGGCGTTTATTTATTCCATTTTAACGAATACCATTCGCAAGAAAAATGGATGAAACTTTCTCCTCCATCAAATACAAATAATCCAATGATCATGGCTTGTTCGAGAAGTCATCATAGTGGTCCTGTACTACAATTCATCAATGAACTAAAAGAAGCTGGGCACAACCTAGATTTCATCAGAAAAGGTTCTGCCCTCAAATTTTTTGATTTAGCATTGGGAAAAGCCGATGTTTACCCACGATTTGCACCTACAATGGAATGGGATATCGCTGCTGGGCAAGCAATCTTGGAGGCCTTAGGCGGTGAAGTTGTACACGCAGAAACCGGTGAACCACTCCATTACAACAAAGCAAATTTGCTTAACCCATTTTTTATTGCCAGAACGGTGGCTGTGAAATCCTTGCTGTCTTAGCGCTTTGTCAAGCAATCAACTTCAACGATAGGCCCAACCATACAAATGGAGGCCATCCCACTAACTTCATGGTACTTCACCCAAACCTTCATGCCGTCTGTTGGGGTAATATTGAAATTATTGAGGTTGGTAGGTTCAAGAACAGCTCCATTCTGAAGCTTGATTACTAAACCGCAGCCATCCAAACCTGTATAATCTTCTATCGTTGCAGCTTGTGCATTGTCACATGAAGAACGGTTACAAGAAAAGAGTAATAGGGAAATTGAAACGGCAGCAACTAATTTTTTCATTTTTATATTTTAAGTACAATGGCCTAAAATTAACTTGAAAATGGATATGGTTTGATTGAACTTATTGATAAAATCAATAAAAGAAATAAAAGAAAAATAGCGCAGCATCTTCACCTCTTACCCCTTCGTAATAACCAATTGTGGAGCGAGAACCATTCATGACACGACCATTTTCTATGTAGCCAATAGTAGAACGAGACCCATTCATGACGCGGCCATTTTCTATGTAGCCTATTGTAGAACGCGAACCATTCATGACACGGCCATTCTCTATGTACCCAATGGTAGAGCGCGAACCATTCATGACACGGCCATTTTCAACATAACCTATCGTTGAACGTGAGCCATTCATGACACGACCATTTTCAATGTACCCAACAGTCGAACGTGAGCCATTCATCAAGCGTTGAGCTTGAAAATTAAGCGCTAAGCAAATAAAAACAGTTAAGAAAAAGAGCTTTTTCATTTCTTTCAATTTAGGGTTATAGAAACTAATTTAATGATTTAATTTCAAGAACGCAATATCTTCTCCATCGCTCTTCCCTTTGCAAGTTCATCTACTATTTTATCCATATAACGTACTTTTTGAGTGAGTGGATTCTGGATTTCTTCTATCCGATAACCGCAAATGAGACCCGTGATTTTTGGGGCATTGGGGTGTAATTTCGCCCGCTGAAAGAAAACTTCGAAATTGACTTTGTCTTCAATTTGCTTTTGGATTTGCACCTCATCAAAACCCGTGAGCCAAGAAATAACCTCATTGAGTTCCGCAACCGTTCGGCCCTTGCGCTCCACCTTTGCAACATAAAGCGGATAAACCGTTGCGAAGGTCATTTGGGCCATCCGTTGATCGTGATTAAGCTTCATGATTTAGCGTATATATTTTATTTTTCCGGTTGCAATAAAAATACACTTCTTCTGCTAATCCATAACATAAAGACAGCGATAAGCGCTCCTAGAACAATTAATACAATACGTTCCCAGCCTTCTAATGAGAAAGAAATCCGGGCTAAAAATGTTGCCAAAACATAACCTGAATTACGAATAATTAGAATTGTATTTTGCAGGTTTTTAGCGCTACTCAATAATAACAAAACATCGACGAAAGTCAGTAAAGTAAAAAACTCCGTATAAAAAATATGAGAGGGGTCATTGAGTGCAGCATGATTATCAGCGTATTTAACCAAATCAATTAACCAAGTTGAAAATGAATAAAAAGATAGCCCAAAAAATACAATTAATAGAAATACGGACATCCTTTCTTTGAGTTTGATAAATGCCGAAGTAAGTTCATACTTTACTTCAATTCGTTTTGCATCGAGGTGATAAAAAACCCAAACTAAAAGTAGCAAGGCAACAAACCCTGTTAGATCTTTCATTAATTCACTATTCAACAAAGAAACCTTTGCTTCAGTTAGTTGACCAATATCCTTAAAGCAATTTCTTAAAAGTATCAATGCCATGATTTCTAGTTGTTTCGCCACACTTTTGGTATAGCTCTGTCTGAGGTAAAATATCAACAAATAAACCTCATAAACGAGTAAAGAGCTAAATGGAGAAAACAGGGCTGCAAAAGGATTTCCAAAAAGATTTTCTGGAAAATACTTCGCATCTAAAAGTTCAATACGCAGAGCGAAAATGATCGCAGAATGGACTAAAAACGCAGTGATACCAAAGTATAACGTGAGCTTCTCGAAACGAGACTTAAAAGCATTTGAGAACATGTGCGACAAATTTAATATACTGAAAATTAAGTATTTAAATTGATCGGCGAGCTATATTCAAAAATTAAATTAGGCTTTCTTTACAAACTCTGACTTCAGGCCCATGGCGCCGAAGCCGTCAATTTTACAATCGATATTGTGATCGCCGTCGCTCAAGCGGATATTCTTCACTTTTGTGCCTGCTTTGATGACTGGTTTCGGGGCACCTTTAACAGGCAAATCTTTTACAACTACAACGGAGTCGCCGTTTTGCAAACGCGCACCATTGGCATCAAGGACAACGAGTTCATCCGCGGAAGCGATATCTGCTTGTGTCCACTCAAAGGAACATTCTGGACACGTGTATTGACCTTCGCCGCTCTCATAACCATATGGTGAATCGCATGATGGGCATTTTTGTAAATCTTCTGACATAAATTTGAAATTAATGAAGGTAGGGAAATGCTATAAAGCCGAAGTAAGTTATTGTATTTGTAACCAGAAAGAGCCGCCATGGCGTTCTACATTGCGCAAATGTGGGTGCTCAAAAATAGGGGCTGCGATAGCACTCAGTTGTGGGTCTTCTGAAATGAAATAATTTGGTAAAATGGTTTGATATTTTTCGCTGTTGGCTAATAAAAACATGGCCAAGCCGTATTGCTCAGAGTAGAAACGATCGCACATAAACTGCGGATAATCGTAAGGCAAATAAATATCATGGATATGGACAATCACGCCTTTGGCTAATTTTGGCAAAACCTCCAGAAAGAAAACCGTTGCATCAGAATTAGGCAAGATGCGGTGCGAATTATCGATAAATAAGATGTCATTGGCCTGCAGCGAAAACAAAAAGTCGAAATCAATGTCTTCAAAGGGCTTGCGGATTATTGTAGTGGCCAGTTGATCAATTTCAGCTCTTGGTTGCGGATCAATAGAAATGATTTCAGTTTGTGGTAAATTTTGGACAGCTTGATAAGCTACTTTGGTACTATTGCCTGATCCAACTTCGACATATTTGCTCGGTTTAAACTTCTGGATCATGGTGTAAATCGCAATCATGTCTAAACCTGGCAAAAAATCGTTGTTGTAGGCCGGGAGTATGGGATTGGTTTCTTGTGACTTTTCTTTCCAAGATTGAAAAATTGGAGCATGCTGCTTTGCTTCATTTAAGATTTCAGCATACAGGTCTCTGTTGGCATTGATGATGTCGTAGAGTTGTCCATGCGGAGGCAAACCGTGGCCATAGCGCGGCTTGAATTCAACCTTATACTCCATGTAAAGTTTTTGCCATTTTGGCGCTAAAAAACGGTATATTTTCTTGAGCATGCTTTTATTTATTTAACATCCGTTCGTACAAATCGATCCATTGTTGGGCGGTCATTTTTTGCATGAGCGCGCCAATCAAGTCGTAAGGAATTTGATCTAGTTTCTTGAA
>JBEDCS010000053.1:0-6794 GCA_041176605.1 Bacteroidota bacterium | reverse complement strand
TTTTGTAGGTAATGTCCAAAACAGAACTTAGGCGGTCACCGTAGTTCGAGGAGAAACCACCTGCACTGAAACGCACATCTTCCACTAAAGAGGAGTGAATGAAACTCATGCCTTCTTGTTGTCCACTGCGCGTCAAGAAAGGCCGATACACTTGAAAGCCATTGACGTAGACCAAGTTTTCGTCGTAATTGCCACCCCGAACATTATAATTAGAGGTGAGTTCGTTATTAGAGGTGGCTGCAGTTGTGAGGGTGAGGGTGCGTTCTAGCCCCACAATACCTTTTAGGTTGAGCTGCGGTAATTTTTCAATTTCAAATGGGTTTTGTCCGTCTCGTTGAACCACGACCGGCAGGTTTTCTTGAATTCGGAAATTTTGATCGGGTAATTCTTGTAGGGCTTTGTTGTCTGTGATGAGGGTATTTAAGGTCAGTTCAGTACCATTATAAAAGTAACGGAGCTCAATGAGCTGACCCACTTTTAGATTGTCAAAAGCGTAATATCCTTGTTGGTTAGAAGTAGTTTCCATTGGGATATTCACCGACTTGTTATCGACAATCTGAAGCTGAATTTTGGCACCCGAAACTGGTTTTCTTCCTTTGGTATAACAATGACCAAACACGGTAATATCTTGTGCTAAAATGCCAAACGGTATAACAAATAAAAATAGCAGTAAAAGATGCTTCATTGATACAAAGTTACAATCCTTAACGACCAATCCCATGCTTTATTTCTTAGAAAGTAATTTTACGGTCTTCTCAGTTTCAATTACATTTGTTTTATGTTGTCTAAAGAAAAAATATTAATAGGCCGCCGCGAACTTGCTGTTTTGCCAGATTTTGGCCTCGAGCAAGTAAAGGTAAAGGTCGATACCGGGGCCTATACTTCGAGTATTCATGTCAGTAGTTGCCATGAAGAAGAGGGGCAGTTAAAAGTGATTTTTTTGGATGATAAACACGCTGCCTTCACAGGGCAAGAAATGAATTTTACCAAATACCGAACAAAAAAAGTGAAAAGCAGCACAGGGCAAGTCCAGGAACGCTATTTTGTTTTTGGTACCATTTGCATTGCGGGTTTGTGTTTTCAAACCGAATTCTCACTGACTGTCCGCAAAGGCATGCGCTACCCAATTTTACTAGGAAGAAAGGTTCTCAATAAGCGCTTTATTGTCGATACCAGCAGAAAATATATTCACGAGCCACTTACTTTACAAGCATGAAAATTGCCATCTTATCCAGAAACTCACATCTTTATTCAACGCGCAGGCTTGTAGAAGCAGCTGCTGCTGCAGGCCACGAAGCACATGTCATTGATCACCTCAAGTGCAATATTGAAATTGAACAAACAGGCCCAGCGCTTTATTATCAAAATCAATACCTGAAAGGATTTGATGCCGTTATACCAAGAATTGGTGCATCGGTTACTTTTTATGGCACTGCTGTGGTGCGTCAGTTTGAAATGATGAATGTCTTTACAGCTGTGGGCTCGCGCGGAATCATTCACTCCCGTGACAAACTGCGTTGCTTGCAAGTGCTTTCCAAAGAAGGAATTGGCTTACCTAAAACAGTCTTTACCAACTATTCTAAAGATGTCAAGCACGTTGTAAAGAGTGCTGGCGGAGCGCCTGTCGTGTTGAAATTACTCGAGGGAACTCAAGGTTTAGGCGTTGTATTAGCTGAAAACTTGAATGCGGCGCAATCTGTTTTAGAAGCATTCAATGGTTTGAAGGCAAGGGTCATAGTTCAAGAATTTATCCGCGAGGCAAAAGGTGCTGATATCCGAGCATTTGTTGTTGACGGCGAAGTTGTTGGCGCCATGAAAAGACAAGGTTTACCAGGCGAGTTCAGGTCAAATTTACACCGTGGCGGAAGTTCAGAAACCATAGAACTCACCACCGAAGAGCGCTATACCGCAATTTTAGCGGCAAAGGCAGTCGGCTTAGGTGTTGCCGGTGTAGATATGCTACAGTCTGAACGCGGCCCACTTGTATTAGAAGTCAATTCTTCACCAGGACTTGAAGGAATAGAAAAAACGACCCAAAGCGACATCGCCGGAAAAATCATTGCTTACATCGAAAGAAATGTCAGGCGCTAAGAAAATTAATTATAGAAAAATGACCATACTCGGGCAAGAAATTTTGCCCGGAAAAGGGGCTCAACTGAATTTAGAGGTGGCGCATTTGCATACCCGCACGCCTATTCAAGTTCCTGTGCTCGTAGAGCGCGCCAAAGAAGATGGCCCTATCGTGTTAGTTATGGCAGGTTTGCACGGCGACGAACTCAATGGCATTGAAATTGTCCGCCGTTTTTTGCGTAAAAAACTCAATAAACCCACCAAAGGCACCATCATTTGCTTACCCATCTTTAATATTTTTGGTTTTTTGAACCTCCAACGCGAGTTGCCAGATGGCCGAGACCTCAACCGCAGCTTTCCAGGAAGCAACAACGGTTCTTTGGCCGCACAATTTGCTTTTCATTTCATGAAAGAAATTGCACCACACTGCGATTACATCATCGATTTCCATACCGGGGCAGCACAACGCAATAATTTTCCGCAAATCCGCTGCGTATTTTCTGACCAAGAAAGCGTTGAACTCGCAAAGGTTTTCAATCCGCCATTTATTTTGCATTCAGGCCTCATCGCCAAAACACTGCGTGAGAGCATCGTGAAGCGCAAAAAGAAAATCTTGTTGTTCGAAGGTGGAAAATCAAATAATATTGAAGAAAATGTAGTAGAGGAGGGCCTAAATGGCCTCAAGCGCATCATTGCACATTTGGGCATGCGCAACTACAAAATAGATATTTCCAAAGACCGTGAACCCATATTTATCGGTGAAAACAAATGGATGCGGGCACCTTCAAGTGGTATGTTTCAGTGTTTTGTCGCCAACGGAACCGCCGTTCAAAAGGGCGAAGTATTAGCTTTGGTAACAGATCCCTACGGCAAATACGAAAAACAAATCAAAGCCAGTAAAGCTGGTTATGTCATCTGTATCAATGAAGCGCCCGTCGTTTACAAGGGCGACGCCATCATTCACTTAGCCAAAGAAAAACCGCAACTTTAATCTAAAGAAAAACCTAGCCATGAAAAAGATATTTTTAACTGCCCTTTTAAGTTTTCTTGCCATCACCCTACAAGCGCAAGTAACTTTTACACCTCAACAATTCTTGGGCTACAACATTGGTGAGCAATTCACGCGTCATCACCGGGTGGTAGACTATTTTTTCGCGTTAGAAAAAGCATTTCCGGGTCAAATTAAAGTGGAGAAAGTTGGGCAGACCTACGAAAAACGCGACCTCTTAATGGTCTATATCGGAACCCCTGAGAACCTTAAAAAATTGGGTGAAATCAAGCAAAAACACCTCACGCAAGCCCCTGACGAAAAGTTGGCTATTGTTTGGCTATCCTATAATGTACATGGCAATGAAAGTTCAGGTACCGAAGCCGCCATGCAAACGGCCTATCGTTTGCTCACAGACAAGGCCGGCTACCTCGAAAACACGATTGTCATCATGGATCCGTGCTTGAACCCTGATGGCCGTGACCGCTATGTCAACTTTTACTATCAATATGGCGCCAACCCAATCGATATGCAACGCTTCAGTGCGAGCCACAATGAAACTTGGCCGGGTGGTCGCCCGAACCATTACCTCTTTGACCTCAACCGCGACTGGGCCTGGATGACGCAAATTGAGTCTGCAGTTCGTGTACAGCAATACAACCAATGGTTGCCTCACGTACACGTTGACTTCCACGAACAAGGCATCAACGAACCGTATTATTTTCCGCCAGCTGCAGAACCATATCATGAAGTCATTACAAATTGGCAACGCGACTTCCAAAAAGAAATCGGTAAAAACCACGCGGGCTATTTTGACAAAGCAGGTTGGTTGTACTTTTCTAAAGAAATTTTTGACCTTCTTTACCCGAGTTATGGCGATACTTACCCAACCTATAGTGGAAGTATTGGCATGACCTACGAACAGGGCGGAAGTGGGCGCGCAGGTTTGGCTGTCATTACGCAAGTAGGCGATACACTGCGCTTGGCTGACCGCGTTGCACATCATGTAACAACAGGTCTCTCTACAGTTGAAACAAGTGCTAGAAATGCACAGAAATTGGTTGCTGAATACCAAAAATTTGTCAAGCAAAAAGATTTCAAATACGATGCTTACGTCATTAAGGCTTCAAGCAATCAGGTAGAACCACTCTTGGTGCTACTCGGTAAAAACAACATTGATTGGCAAATGATTTCCACGAGTACGCAATCAGTTGCCGCTAAAGGTTTCCATTTCAAAACTGGTGTTCAGGAAGCATTTAAGTTAGAAATTGGCGACATCGTAGTCTCTACCCAACAAGAAAAAGGCACCTTGGTCTCTGTTCTTTTTGAACCACGCACAAAATTGTCAGATAGCCTTACTTATGACATTACCGCGTGGTCTTTGCCTTATGCCTTTGGTCTTGATGCCTACGCGGTTGAAGGCCCATTGAAAGCGACAGCCTACCAAGCAACGGAAAGAAGTCAGACCGATTTTTTCGCAAGAGAAGGTTTTGCTGCGTATGCCGTACGCTGGGAGTCTATGCAAACTGCACGTTTTTTGAATGCCGTGCAAATGGCGGGTCTGAAGGTTTATTTCCACGAAAAAGGATTTACTTATCAAGGTCAGAAATACGCTACGGGAACTTTGTTGTTACTGACCGGTGAAAACAAACGCCCTGATTTTCACAAGATGGTCAATGATTATGCGAGCAGATATGCCGTAGATATCAAAGGCTTCATCACCGGAATGGTAGATTCAGGAGCAGATTTTGGTTCGTCAGCTGTTAAAATGGTACCAAATCCTAAAGTAGGTATTTTGGCGGGCGAAAACTTCTCTTCATTGAATGTCGGCGAAATCTGGCATTTCTTCGAACAACAATTGAACAAACCTGCACACCTTATTTTTGAAGATGACCTCAATTCCGCACTAGCAAGCTTAGATGTATTATTTGTACCTGAGGGTGGCTTTGATATCGCAGGCAATGCTGCACTCACCAAATGGGTGCGCGAAGGCGGAACTTTGATCGTGACCGGTGGCGCCGTGGATGCCCTTGCAGACCAAGAAGGTTTTGGTCTCAAACGCAAAGAAGGAAGTGCTGGGCCAAGCGCACCTGTAAACTACGGCAACCAAGAGCGCGACCAAATTTCTGACGCCATTATTGGTGCCATCTATCCTTGCAAGCTAGACAACAGCAACCCAATGGCTTTTGGCTACAACCATTATTACACCTTGCGTCAAGGAGCTAGCGTCTACGAAATGGAGGGCCAGCCCGTTTTCGAATTGGAGAAAAATGCCACTGCAGTCAATGGTTTTGTGGGCGCACGCGTTCAAAAACAACAATCCGAAGCAGACATCGCTGGAACGGTCCAATACGGCCGCGGCACCATTGTCTATTTGATTGACAATCCACTCTTCCGCGGCTTTTGGGAAAGCGGCAAACTCATGGTCGTCAATTCAATTTATTTTGTAAATCAGTAGTATTTAGGTAGAAACCCTGAATTATTTTCGGATATAACTACCTATTTTTGAGTATATTTACGTTATACGTGTAACGTTTAAACCTACTCTTATGCGACTTCTTGTACTCTTTTTATTGTGCTCCGGGCTTTCTTTTGCCCAAAACTGGGCTCCTAACGGTGCGCAATGGCATTATTCTTACTACGGATTTTTCCCTGGCTATGTCGATATCGCTTATTCTGGTGACACCCTTATTGACGGGCAAATCACCAAAAAACTATCCAAAACTTTTCATGGTTTAGGTTGGGGCATAGATATTACGTCCTACAGCATTGGTACAGAATATACCTATGAAGCCAATGGCGTGGTCTATTTGCGCTACCAAAATCAGTGGGATACACTTTACAACTTCAGTGCGCAGGTCGGTGATAGCTGGCGCATGGCAAAACAACCGTTTGCTAATGTCGCTTCTCAAAATAGCCGTTTAAAAGTTATCGCAACTGGCACAAAATTGATCAATTCTAGTACTTTAAAATACGTGAAAGTCGAATTTGTTGATCCGCAAATGAACCCACTTGGTTTTGCGGATACCATCGTTGAAAACATTGGTTTCATTGGCTCATACCTATTGCCATACGATATGTTTGATGGCGCAGTTGATGGCAATGAGGGAGGTCCGTTCCGTTGTTTCACGGCTCCTAATTTTGCAACTTACAAGCCTTCCTATTGGGAAGTTTGCGATTACATTATGGGTACCACAGAACTCGAAGGAAGTGCTTCTTTCCAAATATACCCTAACCCAGTTTCTGATCAAATCAATATCCCTGAAACATTGATTCAGGAATACAACCATTTTCGCATTTTATCCAGTGAAGGCAAATTGATTCAGAAAGGCCAAACAACAGAACAAATTGATGTAGCCAATCTTCCTGCTGGTAACTACACGCTACTCATCGAAAGCCAAACCCAAAAACGCTATGCAAAGGTGTTGGTGGTGAGGTAGTCAAAAGGTTATCGTCCTAAAAATACCAAGATGTATAAGTGCTTTTTTATTTTCTGTCTGCTTGGTGTCAACGTGTCATTTGCACAAGTAAATACCGTCATTGATGACTCCAATTGTATGGATCCCATTGGTATCATTTCCAAGACAATAGAGTTTTGCGATACTGCACCAAGTTCAATTGAATATTGCAATCTAACCTGGATGAATTTACCAGATAACCCTGCAGATAGCATACAATTATGGTGGGAAATGCCAGGAGTATCAACTTGGTCAGAAATGTATGCACCACATCTATT
>JBEDCS010000052.1:0-4745 GCA_041176605.1 Bacteroidota bacterium | reverse complement strand
TAGTGCAGTACGTCCGGGAAGTCTCGCAAGAGTACGTTGGTGAAGTAGAGGAGGTCATCGAAATCCATGGCTCCCGCTTTTTGACAGCGGTTGGCATAGGTCTGAAAAACTCGACCAATTTCTGGTCTGCGCGATTGTTTGTCTTCGAGTTGAATTTCTTGATTGGCTAAGTAGGCCTCTGGTGAAATGAGGTTGTTTTTGGCTGCTGAAATGCGCCCAAAAACCATGCTGGGTTTGTAAGTTTTATCGTCGAGGTTGTATTCTTTGATGATGTCTTTGATCAGGCTTTTTGAATCTTGGGTGTCGTAAATAGTGAAGTTATTTGGAAAGCCTATGCGCTCTGCATTGAAGCGTAGAATTTTGGAAAACACCGAGTGAAAGGTTCCCATCGAGATGTTTTTGGCTTCAGCACCACCCACAATTTGGCCAATTCTTTCGGTCATTTCTTTGGCCGCCTTATTGGTAAAAGTTAAGGCTAAAATATTGAAGGGGTCAACACCTTGCTCCATCATGTGGGCAATGCGGTAAGTGAGTACGCGGGTTTTGCCGGACCCTGCGCCTGCAATAACCATGATGGGACCGTAAATATGTTCAACGGCAACGCGCTGACTTTCGTTTAATTCGTCTAAGTAGGACATGAAAATTTGCTGTACCCAAAAGTAGTGTTTTCAAGCACTGAGAATCCATTTAAAAAGCAGTATTTTTGCACAAATTTGTAGTTGGTTTCAAAACTGTTCAAACCAGCGAAACTAAAGCACAGTATTTACGTACAGAACTCAGTTATTATTTGAAAACGCATGAGAACTAAATACATCGATCTTATTGATCAAACCTTTGATTTTCCGCAGAATGAATTTTTCCTCCGCGAAGACCGCCTGTTTTTTCATGGGATAGACCTAATGCGTTTGGTCCACGAACACGGAACGCCATTAAAGTTTCATTACTTACCTCAAATTTCAAATAATATCCAGCGTGCAAAAGGTTGGTTCCGCGAGGCCATAATGAACCTTGGTTATCAAGGCAATTACTATTATTCGTATTGCACCAAAAGTTCGCATTTTGCTTTCGTACTCGATGAGGTACTTAAAAACGATGTGCATATCGAAACTTCTTCGGCCTTCGATATCGATATCGTTAAAAGTTTACACGCTGCCGGCAAACTCAAACAAAAGAGTTATGTCATTTGCAATGGCTACAAACCAAAGCCTTATCTCGACAACATAGCTCAGCTCATCGAAGAAGACGAATTGCGCATTGTGCCTGTTGTCGACAACATTGACGAGCTTAAGCAACTTATTCAATCGACAACCAAAGAATTAAATATCGGTATCCGAATTGCGTCTGAGGAAGAACCTAAATTTGAATTTTATACCTCTCGTCTAGGAATCAGGTACCGTGAAATCGTGCCATTTTACAAAGCCATCCTCAAGGAAAATCCTAGGGTGCGCGTCAAGATGCTGCATTTTTTCATCAATACGGGTATCAACGATACAGCTTACTACTGGAACGAACTCACCAAGTGTTTGCGCGTTTATTCGGATCTAAAAAAACTATGTCCAGAGCTCGACTCGTTGAATATTGGTGGCGGCTTCCCTATCAAGAAGTCTTTGGCATTTGACTTTGACTACGCCTACATGGTTCGCGAGATTTTAACGCAAGTTAAACGCGTTTGTCAGGATAACGATATACCAGAGCCCAATATTTTTACTGAATTTGGATCATTTACAGTAGGCGAAAGCGGTGGTGCTATTTTCAGTGTCTTGCATCAAAAACAGCAAAACGACCGCGAGAAATGGAACATGATCGACTCTTCTTTCATGACCAATCTACCAGATACCTGGGCAATCAATCAACGATTTATTATGTTGCCGATCAACAGGTGGAACGACGACTACGAGCGTGTACTTTTAGGTGGCCTTACCTGTGACTCTGATGACTACTATAATTCTGAGCAACATTCTAACGCCATATACCTGCCTAAATTTGATAAAAACAACACGCAGTTTATTGGTTTTTTCAATACCGGTGCCTATCAAGAAACTATCGGTGGTTTTGGCGGTTTAAAGCATTGCCTCATTCCGGAACCTAAACATATCTTGATCAGCCGCGACGAAGACGGAAAAATTCAAACAGAAGTCTTTAGTAATGAGCAAACTGCGCAAGATTACCTGAAAATTTTAGGATACGAAAAGTAAGGATGTCCTTATTAGCACTATATTTGCGGACAATTTTAGAGGAAGAATGAAAGTAGCGTCGATTTATTTATTAGCTGGTAACCAATTTTCAAGTGCCATTCAAAACTGGGCAAATTCCCGTGCCCAAGAATTGATTTTAGCCCAAGAAAAACCTGCTGATTTCTTTGAGTCGACAGATAGTCTGCTCATTTTCAATCAGAACCAAGAATTATCTGCTGAAATTTTAGAAGTGAAAATGTTGTTTGATAAACAGCAAAAACCCGTTCACAAAATTGATCTCAATGGTACGCTGCGCGTAGGGATTACCAATTTTGAACTTTGGCTAGAAACCAATAAAGTAAAGTCTTTGCTCATACTAGGAGCCGAAGAATTGGTTTCAAATGTCAATCTTGACCGTTATTTAACGGCTTAATCTAAGCTTTCTTACATCCTGATTTTTGCGCCACAAGCTTTTTCCAATGCTTGGCTAATTTGTTGCATTGATTTCTCAATATGCTTGTCAGTCAAGGTTTGTTGGGTATCTTGAAGTAAGAAAGAGAGCGCATATGACTTTTGACCCGGCTCCATGTTCTTGCCTTCATAGACGTCAAACAAATGAACATCTTGTAAAAGTTTACGCTCGGCACTAAGTGCGGCTATCTTGAGTGCTTGGTAAGTGGTGTCTTTGGAAACCAATAAAGAGAGGTCTCTTCGGACTGCAAAAGATTTTGGTAATTCTTGGAAAGTGATTTTTTGCTTTTTAACAACGTGTAAAATGTCATCCCAATTGAGAAGAGCGAGGTAGGGGCGTTGTTTCAAGTCAAATGCCGTTTGTATCTGAGATGTAACCCATCCAATGCGGGCAAGAATTTTGCCATTCACTTCCAATGAAATGCCGTCTTCAAAATGAAGATCTTGTATCGGTTTCTCTTGAACCTGAGCTGCGATACCTAATCTTTGGAGCAGTGCAAGTACTTCAGATTTTAAATGGAAAAAATTGAATTGAAGTGCTTTAACATCTGTTTGCTGCCAACTTTCTTCGGTGTGGTGCCCCATGATTGCGAGCGCAAGTTGCATTTTTTCTTTGCGTTTACCATCAATAAGGTTGTAATGCTGTCCAAATTCAAAAATACGCAAGTTGCTCTGTTGTCTGTTTTGATTGTATTGCAAGCATTCTAACAAACCAAAAAGCATCGTTTGCCTGAGTATTCCTAAATCCTGACTCAAAGGATTGAGCACGTGTATTGGCGTTGCATCTTCGGTAAGCGGAAATTTTTCTGCATAAGAAACCTTTGTGAGGGAATTATTCAAAATCTCCGAGAAGCCTCGACCCACTAAAAACTCACTGCAGCTTTCTTTGTATTTTTCAGGGTAAAATCTGGCGCGAACGGGCAATGAGAAATTCCATTTGTCTGGAAGTGGTACTTGGTTGAGTCCGTAGATGCGTAAGATTTCTTCAATGACATCGATTTGTCGCGTGACGTCTATGCGGTATCGAGGGACGCGCAGTTTCAAAGCGCTTTGTTGTTTGTCTAAAATTTCAAAATCAAGGTCTACTAAAATGCGTTCGATCAAGCTGGGTTCGAGCGTAGTCCCGATCAATTGATTGACTTGTGTCAATTGAAGCTCGAGCTCAATGGCTGGGCTCAGGGCGCCCGTGTATGTAAATAAATTACTGCTAACTTTTGCTTCAGCAACTTGTTGAAGTAAATATACGCAACGTTTTAAAGCATAAAGTGTTAGGTCTGGGTCAACGCCGCGCTCAAAACGGAAAGAGGCATCTGTGTTGAAACCATGTAAACGCGCAGCTTTGCGAATGCTTACCGCATCAAAAACCGCAGATTCAATGAGGATTTGCTGTGTACTTTCGCTTACTCCACTGTCTTTTCCACCCATGATACCCGCCAAGCAAAGTGGGCCATTGTGATCTGCAATCAATAGTTCGGTTCCTTGTAATTGATAAGATTGCTCATCAAGCGCGATAAATACTTCGTCTTTTTTCGCCTTGCGAACCGTTGGGTTTCCTTCTAATTTTTGTGCATCAAAAATGTGGAGTGGTGTACCGAGTTCACGCATCACGTAATTGCTGCAGTCCACGACATTGTTGATAGGTTTGATGCCTACAGCTCTTAATCTGCTCTGAAGCCATGCTGGCGAGGGCTCAACTTTTATGCCTTCTAGTTTGATACCATAATAAGCCTTACAGGCATCCTGGTCATCAATGGTTATTTGGAGTTCTGTTCCGTGGCCGTTTACCTCAGCAACTGCTGGCCACTTGAGGTCTGCGCTCACGTTGAGGTGAACGTTCATGTAAGCCTTGATATCGCGGGTAATGCCAATGTGTCCCATTGCATCTGCTCGGTTAGGTGTGAGCCCGATTTCTAGTTGTGCATCGTTTTGAAGTTCAAATAATTGGGCAGCAGGTGTTCCTACTGCTGTTTGAGCGTCGAGTACAAGAATGCCATCATGGCTTGCGCCTAAACCGAGTTCATCTTCAGCGCAAAGCATTCCTTCTGAGGCCACGCCTCTGATTTTAGCTTTTTTAATTTCAAAAGCTTGATCGGGTTGAGG
>JBEDCS010000051.1:0-16732 GCA_041176605.1 Bacteroidota bacterium | reverse complement strand
ATCGGATTTACGCCTGCAAGCCTAAAAGCACGCCACATCCTTATTTCAACCGCCAACTCGACAGACGCCAAAGTTTTGGCTGCTAAAAAGAAAACTGCTGATAGCTTGGTTAAAATCCTTAACAAAACGAATTGGGATGCCATTACCGCTCAGTATTCAGAAGATCCAGGGTCAAAAGATAAAGGGGGCTTATACGAAGACTTCCTTGAAGGCGATATGGTCAAAGAATTTGGCTCTTACTGTGCAACGGCTCCAATCGGCAAAATTGGCGTTGTTAAAACAGACTTCGGATACCACATCATCGAAGTGCTCGAGCGCTCTGCTGACAAACTACCTTTATTAGCTTCTGTTAACCTAACTTTCAAACCTTCTGAAGAAACTGTTGCAAACATGGAAAGCGAAGTGAACGGAATTCTTTTAAAACTTGATCGTCAGATTTCAAAAGAAGAAGATCTATTCAAAAAAGCAGCTTTATTTGATACTATTGTAACGCGTGCTTCATATGCGCCACGTGTCATCCAAATTGAAGACAACGCTCCTAAAGTTTACGGTTTCACAACCACAATGGCCCGTGATCGCATTTTAGAAATGGCTTTTGCTGATGATGCGACAGTTGGTACGATGACCCTCTCTCCTATTCGCGACAAAGACAAATACGTTATTGCCATGGTGAGTGCAATTCGTCCTGAAGGCGAGCCTTTATTTGAAAACGTACGCGCTCAAATGGAACGTGAGGTCATTCAAGAAAAGAAAGCAAAACGCTTCATGAATCAAATGGCAGGGAAATCCCTTCAAACTATTTCTAAAAAATTCAATTCTCCAGTAATTGATGCAGAAATCACATTTGGTAACCCACAAATTTCAAATGCTGGCTATGAGCCAACAATTGTCGGTAATTTGTTTTCAGGTGCTATCAAAAAAGGACAACGTACCCTTCCGTTAAAAGGAGAAAGTGGTGTATACGTGATTCAAATTAAGCGTGTAACGAAAGCACCTGCAACCAAAAACTACCAAGCTGAACGCGACCAACTGATGCAAGGCCTCATGGGTCAGGTAGAAGGTCAGGCAATGGGTGGCTTGCGCAAAAAAGCGGCTGTAGTTGACAACCGTAAGCTTTCTGAACTCGGCGTTCGTTTGTAAACAAACACCATGACCAAAGCCGAAATTCGCAAGCTCTACAAAGCTAAGCGAGCTCAGCTCACACCATTTGAACTATCGAAAATCTCAGCACAAGTGCAAGCGCTTGTGCTGGATACTTTCAACTTCCCTTCCAAATTCGTAAGTCTTTTCTTACCGATAGAAAGTCAGAAAGAAATTTCCACCTACGGTTTGCTTGAGGATATCTTGTTGAAGGGTGGACACCCTATTTTATCTAAAGCAGATTTCACAGACCATAGCCTGACACTTTATCACTATGAAGAGCCGCGCCAACTAGAAATATCTTCTTTTGGCATCCCTGAACCGCGTAATGGGCGCACCCTTTTACCTTCCAAACTAGATTATGTGTTTGTTCCTTTGTTGGCCATAGATTCGCAGGGACACCGTGTGGGGTACGGAAAAGGATTTTATGACCGCTTACTCAAGCAGTGCAAACCAGATTGTCAGTTTATTGGACTTCATCTTTTTGATGAATTCATAGAAATTTCAGATGTAAGCGAACATGATATTCCTTTGCATTTCTGCTTTACTCCTGGGGGGATTTATGATTTCAGAAAATAAAAATCAGGGTAAATTTCACTTACTCGCGATCTTATTGATCCCGGTGAATATGACGGCACTTTTTCTGATTCCACGAAGGCTTTGGTGGTTAACTCTCCTGATATTGGGAGTCTCTGCGTTCCTTACTTTTTTGGTTTTGCGGAAGAAGACTTCTTCACAATAACGCCATCAGCTTCAATATTGAGCTCAATTTTAGGCGCAGTGATTAAATCAATTTCAGCCTGACTTGCCTTTGCATCTTCCAAAAAGTGCTTCTGCATGGCAACAGAAATTGTATCTAAATAAGGAGTGCCATGAAAGTAAGCAACTGATCCTGCTTCTGTAGCAGGTGGAATTAAAAAGTGGTCTTTGAATCGAATGCGGATGAGGTCTCCGGTTGAAGGTTTTACGTTCACCCAGCAACCAGCGCTCTGACATACTGCCTGCAGAGGGGCTTTAAATGTGTAGGCTTGGTCCGTTGGGTTGGCTTTAAAGCGCACAAGCATTTCGTCAAGTGTTAAGGCTTGAGTAGTATCGACAGCGACAGGGCCGTAGGCCTTATAGGCAATTGAAGAGGATTTACAACTTGTAAGCGCTAAGGCTAAAATGCCAATGGAGATAAGCGTTGCTTTCATTTAAGTTTTAGATTATTGGAGATAGTTTTCGAAGAAGGCACCGAGGTCGTAGGATTTATTTTCGACTTGTACGGATACGATTTGATTAGCTGAAAGAAAACGCAAGATAACACGGCGTGAAAAAGTGTCATTGGTAATCATATGAAAAGTAGCTAAATGCGATTTTTCGTCAAAGTCTACGGTGAACATGTTCGTGTAATATTTTGCATACATCGCAACGTTCTCGGCAGTCACTTCATTTGGCATTGTCAGTTGGATATGACCACTAGCCACACCACCTTTGAGTTCAGCCATATTTTTTGCAGAAGCACTTAGTGTCTTTTGACCAAAGACAAGTAAATTAAGGCAAAGTGCGATAAATAAGAATGCTACTTTTTTCATAAGAGTCATTTTACAAAACAATATGATAAAACTACGAAATAATTCAATAAATTGCCAACGTGTCTGATTTAATCCTCAAATATCAAGCATTATCTCCCGAAGCAGGTTGCGACGAAGCAGGTCGTGGTTGCTTGGCAGGCCCTGTGGTTGCAGCGGCAGTCATCTTGGACCCAACTCAACCAATCGCTGCATTGAATGATTCCAAACAGTTAAGTGCTAAAAAACGTATGATATTGAGGTCTGAAATTATGGATAAAGCACTTGCCTATGGCATTGGCATTGTGGATCATACCGAAATTGATCAAATTAACATTCTCAATGCCAGCATCCTGGCCATGCACAAGGCGCTCGATCAACTCAAAATAAGACCCCAATTTATTTTGGTAGATGGCAATCGCTTTAAACCTTACCAACAAGTTCAACATGCTTGTATGATTAAAGGTGATGCGCGTTTTTCGGCCATTGCTGCAGCGAGTATTTTAGCTAAAACAGAACGAGATTTACTGATGGGCGAGCTGCATAAAGCTTATCCTGTCTATGCCTGGGAACAAAATCAAGGATACCCCACCCTT
The DNA here is from genome assembly GCA_041176605.1 of Bacteroidota bacterium. Classification (GTDB taxonomy): domain Bacteria; phylum Bacteroidota; class Bacteroidia; order Flavobacteriales_D; family Crocinitomicaceae; genus UBA952. The sequence continues at coordinate 13,446 of JBEDCS010000051.1, read as the reverse complement.
GCTCACCGCAAGGCAATTGCACAATACGGTGTCTCCCCTTACCATCGACTTACATTTCAATTGCTTGCCCCTCAGCAGCAATTAGACTTATTTGAGTAAACAAATCAATGTTGATTAGATTCTTTCACGCAGTGGAAAGATGGGGCTGACCGACTTAACTTTGAAAAAAAAGTACGCATGCGCCAACGCCTTGTCCTTCTCCTTTTAAGTAGCCTAGCTTTTGCTTGGGTGATTTTCGCATCTTATGACCTACTCTCCAATGAAACACTCACTGACTTCAGGAGTTATTTCAATAAAAAAGATAGCAAAGTATGGATCATTCGAGAAGTAAGTGAATTTGAATGGGATAAAGAGGGCGTACAAACAACAGAACTCAATCAAAATTTATATTACTCGGTTACACGTGCCGCAAAGTTTCCTGTAACCATATTTTTTAGTGCAAAAAGAACGCTTTTACTCGTTGAAAAAAAAGGCAATTGGAGTACTCAAGAAGTCAAACAGCTTTTCGAAAATGGCATGTTTCCACTTCAATTAGGCAAACTTAAAAACTTTGAATTTGGTAAACTGCATGGTCAATTCAACAAGAACCAATTACTCATTTATGAAGGTGAGCTTGACAAACCCTTGGTTCAACAATTTAAGCTCAATACCAAATCTTCCTACTCATGGATTACATGGCAAAAGAATGTAGTGCACGTGACCGATACATATGTAAAGCCGCAACTTCGTTATCGCTATGAAAAGTACCGAAATACCTCGAAAAAACTCAAAAAAGTAGACGACTACGCCATTTTTGCAGAAGCCATACCAGACTTTGTCACAAGTTATTATTTCTACGAAAAAAATTACGCAGCACAACTCGACCCTCAATTTGCAAAGTCACCATGGTATGACTGCATTCAGACTGGTTTGGTTCATCTGAAGAAAGACAGTACTAGTTTTATACTCTTTGATTTTAAAGAAAATGCCAACCCCTTGCTTGTACTCAATGAAGCCTTGAAACGTGAGGAACTTAACGAAGAAACACAAGTATATGAAAATCAATTGGTGAGTAAACTCATTGAAAGTCGCAAAAACACTTGGCATCTAGGTACTTTTGAAAACTATGCCTTTGCCAGTACAAACAAAGCGCTTTTTGACGAGGCCATGGCCGCTGCTAAACTTAACCAAACCATTGCACAAGACACCAATAAAATCGTACGCTTTTTTGAGCACATGCCCAAAAAGGTGAGTGCGCGCTGGGTAGATGCCAGCATGAAAAAAACACTGACATTGCTCGGAAATGATATCGTTGTCACGAGTTATCAAAGACTCAGCGAACAACAAGAAAACGATCAGGATAAAATTCGCGATTACTTCGTGATGAACCCCGGATTTCGCGTACTTGATTTTGCCAGTTTTTCTGAGCGCGGCAATGTGGTACTTCAGACTGAAAATCAAAAATTAGTGGGCTATATTAATGGCCTTAGAAAATGGGAGAAAGCGCTTAACGGCGAAGTAAAAGACCTTTATTCCTTAGGGCAACTCGATCAGCTAATTGTGGTTCAATTTGCACATGAAGCCCAGATCTATGACAAAACAGGCAGACTCGTTTATCGCCTTACGCATGAAGCAGGTGTTCAAATCGGCGCATATGAAATCAATGGTAAAAAAGAATTTATTTGTTCAAATGGCAGTGCTAACCTTCAATTAATCGGAGAAAGCGGCGCTACCATAAAGCAATTCGCCACCGGCGGGCAACTCAAAGATTTTGCCTTATTTAAACAAAATGGCAAGCCTCAATTAAGTATTTTAACGGACAAGCAGTTCACAACTATTGATCTTGCCAAAAGGAAAATAATTGCCAAGCAAAATGTAGATAGCACTTACGTTCTGGCTAAGTCAGTTGCAAATGCCGCAGCTATTCAAGTAAAAAAGAATCAAGTAAGCATCCTGCAAGTTGGCGCTAAAAAGCAATTCCAGGTACCAAATGGCGTTGAATACATGGCCGCATACAAACAAGGTGCTCAAACTATGTTTATTTTTAAAAGGAATTCAGCTATTTATACCTATGATCAATTAGGTAACAGAACCTGGGAGAAAACACTACCGCTGCAAGAACTGAGTCAATGTCAGGTCTACCAACATCCAAGTGGGCAAAGTTGCCTCGTTTTTTTAGATGCCATAGGCAACCAAATCCATCTGCTTGACGACTTAGGTAGAGATCTTGACAAACAAGACCGGCACGGTGAAGAACAAGTTCAAATTACAAGTTTTGGTTCCAATGCCTATTCAATTACCACCTTTTTAGGAACTTACCTTATTCAATATACCAAACAATGAAAAAACTAATCCTTACCATTTTTCTGATCAACATCTTTTTTGTTCAGTCCCAATCATATCTCGGGAATATCACTAGCAACTATGCCGGTGCCCTAGGCAATCAACTCAACCCAGCAAGTTTCGTCGATGGCCGTGTCAAATTCGACCTCACGTTACCTGCGGTCAATTTCTTTACTTATCAGAATTTTGGCTATTTCAATGCCAATGCGATGCGCTCTGAACAAGGAAATGGTGGTTATTGGTGGGCAAAATCCTTGACAGATACTGCCATTTTAAATTCATGGGTTTATCCATCCTCAACCTTCATCGATCGATTTATTGTGCGCAATTATAATGCGCAAAGCACAGCCACACTCGGAGCCAACATCAACTTGAACCTCGACTTATTCAATTTAGCTTTTCATATTGGCGAGAAAAGATCTCTTGGCTTAAATGCACGCTTTCGCTCCATAACAAACGTGGACAACATGAACCCTAAGCTAGCCGTACTTTCAGAAGAAGGCTTAGAGTATCCGGCACTCTGGAATCAAGTCATCGACGAAGAATTGATCAATGTAAACCACATGACATGGGCCGAAATTGGTTTCAATTACAGCCAAGTACTCATTGACAACAAGGAGCATTTTCTTAAAATTGGGATTACACCAAAATTACTTTTAGGTTTTGCAAGCGCCTATGTTCATTCTCAAGACTTTACATATAACCTCGTCAATGAAGATACTTCTCAATTATTATCCGGAACTTTTGACTACGGTTATTCCAAAGAAGTAGGTGATTTTATTACGGCAGGAATCAATGGTGACATCAATAGCAATAATGTATCAGACTACCTTAAACCAGGATCCAAAGGTTTTGGTCTTGATTTAGGAGCAATCTATGAATGGAGGCCAAACTATGCCAAATACAAATACGACATGGATGGCAAAACGGATCTCTGGATGCGTCAAGAAACGAAATATAAAGCGCGTGTGGGCCTATCAATTGTCGATATGGGCGGCATGAAGTTTACAAAAGGTGGATTGAGCCGAAATTTTGTGGTCAACACCAGTAATTTATTTGACCTCCACACTTTTGAAAGTGCCACTGACCTAGCCTCGTTTGATGGCATCATCGACTCTCTCATTACAGCATCAAGCGCTAATGGCACTGAAGATTGGGTTGCACTGCAAGCACCTTCGCAAACCTATCGCATGCGCACCCCTACTGCGCTAAGTTTGCAGGCAGATTACCACATCTGGAAATATTTCTACGTCAACGCCACGGCAATGATGAACATGATTCCTAAAAATAAAGACACTAAAGTTCATGTAGCAAGTCAATTTAGTCTAACGCCAAGCTTTGATAGCCCTTATTTTGGTCTTTATGTTCCGTTTGTTTACAACCAATACAGCGGCTTCAAATATGGCTTAGCTACCCGTATTGGCCCGCTTATTTTAGGGCTCAACGACATGAATTTAATTCGTGCTAAAAATGAAATTAGTGGTGTAGACTTCTATGCAGGCTTGCGTCTTCCTATTCTTTACCACCGTGTCAAAGACAAAGACAAAGACAAAGTTTCTGACCGCATGGACGAATGTAAAAATGTCCCGGGAACTTGGGCCTTTTTAGGTTGCCCAGACACTGACGGAGATGGCATTCCAGATTCTGAAGACGCTTGTGTTGACGTCAAAGGCATCAAAGAATTCAAAGGCTGCCCAGACACTGACGGAGACAAAATTATCGATAACGAAGATGCTTGCCCTACCGTGGCAGGACTCAAAGAATTCAAAGGTTGTCCGGACACAGATGGAGACAAAATTATCGACAGCGAAGATGCTTGCCCTACTGTTGCTGGGGTTGTGGCACTGAAAGGTTGCCCAGACAAAGATGCCGATGGCGTTACTGACGCCGAAGATGCGTGCCCTGAAAACGCCGGGCCGAAAGAAAATCAAGGTTGTCCAGATAAGGATGCCGATGGCTTGTTTGATTTCATCGATCAATGTCCGGAAATGGCTGGACCAAAAGAAAACCAAGGTTGTCCTTGGCCTGATACCGACGCTGACGGTCTTCTTGATAAAGACGATGAATGTCCGAATTTAGCGGGCCCTAAAGCAAATAAAGGCTGCCCTTACAAAGACTCAGATAAAGATGGTTTACTTGACAAAGATGACGATTGCCCGAACACGCCTGGGCCAAAAACAAACAAAGGTTGTCCGGTTATCGAGCAAGCGGTCATCGAAGTTCTGAAAACAGCATTTGATAACCTTGAATTTGAAACAAACAAAGACATCATCTTTGAAAGTTCCAAGCCGTCATTAAATGAATTGGCATTGATACTACAGAAAAAGACCACTTGGAAATTGCAAATTTCCGGGCACACCGATAATGTTGGTGATGACAACCTCAACATGGTCCTATCTAAAAAACGTGCAGAGGCACTCAAGGCGTATTTGGTTTCTCAAGGAATTGATCCATCTAGATTAATTACCCAATATTATGGAGAGACCAAACCTATCGCAACCAACGAAACGCCAGAAGGCCGCCAGAAAAACCGACGCGTTGAGATGAAAATCGTTTTTGAATAAAGTCTCTAACAAATTGATTTTTAAGATCAAACAAAAGGGCGGCCAATGTGTCGCCCTTTTCTATGTTAACGCTATGTTAAGTTTGTTTCGACGCTAATTAACGCTTTGTTAATATTGCATTAATGTCCTCATCAAGATACTACAAGACCTTTGCAGTACAAATTTTAACGTACAGCAATGAAGCTATTTACCTCAATTTTAGGAAGTTTATTTTTAATGCTCTTTTCGTCTTATGCATTTGGGCAAACAGGTACCATCACGGGTACAGTCAAAGATGAAGATCAGAAAATACTCAAAGAATTCACAGTCAAATTATCGGCGCAAATCAAAGCCACAGTTGATTTGGAGAAAGGAACATTTACATTTTTGAATGTACCAGTAGGAACTTATACAATTGAAGTCAAAGCGCCAGGTTTTGAAGCCTACATAAGCGAAGCAATTGTTGTAACTGCCGAACAAACTAGCCCTGTTGTGGTTGGCATGAAAACGCGTGCCCAAACCACAAAAGACATTCGCGTGAGCGGTGGGAAAGTTGATAAAAACAAAGGTGACATGGAAGTCACTAAAATGCAGATCAATCAGGCGGGTGTAGTTGACGGCATGAATAAAAATACCATTGTAAAAAATCCAGATTCTAGGGTTTCACAAGTCTTTAAAAGAGTAAGTGGCGCCAGTGTTCAAGACAACAAATTTGTGGTTGTAAGGGGTCTCAGTGACCGCTATAACTTTGCACTCATCAATGGCGCATCGCTACCAAGCACAGAAAGTGACCGCAAAGCTTTCTCATTTGACATCTTCCCATCAAATATGTTGGAAAATCTTTTCATCATGAAAAGTGCTACTCCTGAATTACCAGGCGAATTTGCCGGAGGGGTTATTGATATTAAAACAGTTGAGCCGCGTTCAGAATCATTTCAAAATCTTCAAATTGGTTTGGGTTTCAATACGATTGCCACACTGAAAGATTTCAAGTCATACAATGGCAGTTCAACAGACATATTAGGTTTCGGAAATAACGGCAGAGCAATTCCCGGCGGCTTACCGAGCACGGCTGAATTCAACGCACTCACTTCTCAACAAAAGGCAGACTTCGCTAAACTCATTCCTTCCAATTGGTCTACAAATACAGTCAGTGCGTTACCAAATGGTAGTTTACAATATAGCGTAGGGAATAAATTAAAACTTAGCGATAAAAAAAGCATGAGTTATGTATTTGCCTACTCTTACTCAAATTCCAATAATTTCAATTTTGTCACCAGACGTGAATTCGAAGAACAAGCTTCTGGAGTTATCACAAAAAATGAACTCAAAGATTCGTCATTTACAAAGTCAATTTTGAATACTGCACTCTTCAATGTAAAGTTTGATTTAAGTAAACGTGCTGAAATTCAATTAAAAACCCTTTACTCTGTATCATCCGATGACAAAGTCAATACGCGTCAAGGTAAGCGCGACATGGATATTGAATCAATGTATAATGAGCGTTCAACGAATATTTGGTATACGCAAAACAATTTGCTGACCACACAACTAATTGGGAAGCACAACTGGAAAGACGACTGGAAATTCAACTGGACAGCAGGATATAGCAATGTGAAAAGAGACATCCCGTTCTTGCGACGAATGGTTTACCAACAAGTTGATACTACACTTCCTTATTTCGCCGTTGTTCAAAATAATGATATTTCTACACTAGGTGCTGGAAACATGTTTTGGTCAACAATGTCTGAAAATATTGCAAGTGCTCGCTATGATTTTTCTAAGCAAGTAGGTGGCGATGATTCTAAGAACCTAATCAAGTTTGGTGGTTTGCACCAATACAGAGGTCGCGACTTTGCTGCCAGAAACTTAGGTTTTTCCAAGTATGACCCTGCGGGCTCAGCTTCATTCAATTCAAGTTTAATGCTGCTGCCTGAAGATCAAATTTTTGCAGCTGAAAATTTAGGCCTTTTAGCCAATGGACAAGGTGGTTTCAAACTAGAAGAAGGAACAAATGTCGATGACAGCTACGATGCATCCTCAATTTTACATGCTGCGTATGCCATGATAGATGCGCGTTTATTTAGCAAACTAAGAGTAGTAACAGGTTTACGCGCAGAGTCGTATCAGCAAAAATTCCATTACGTTGAATTTGGTTCAAACGCAGATAAGTATTTAGATACAACCGTACTTGACCTACTACCCTCTATCAATTTAACATACAAGTTCACTGAGCGTTTTCAGTGGAGAGCAAGTGCAGCACGTACAGTTAGCCGCCCAGAATTCCGCGAACTAGCCCCTTTCACCTTCTATAACTTCCTAAATGACAACCTTGCCTCAGGTAATCCTCAATTAAAGCGTGCAACAATCAATAATTATGATACGCGTTTGGAGTACTTCCCTGGCAAAGGTCAAATCATCAGTATTTCTGGTTTCTACAAAACATTTGTAGACCCAATTGAACTTCTTTTGCGCACCGGAACATCAGGGCAGCCAGAATTGTATTACAACAATATTGCAAAAGCCAATAGCTATGGTGCTGAACTAGAATACCGCATGAATTTAGGATGGATGAACCGCACAGACTCTAACTCTATCTTTTCGCGCACCACTTTTTACACCAATGCATCTTACATCCGTTCCGAGGCAGATCTTAGTCAGTTTGCTGGCCTAGAAGAATATCCAGGCTCTACTCGCCCACTTCAAGGTCAGTCTCCATATATCCTGAATGTTGGCCTCTTCTATGAAAGCAAAAAAGACCTCATGGTCAATTTCTCTTACAACTATGTTGGTCAGCGCATCGCCATTGCCGGAAGTATTCAGGAACCAAGCGTATGGGAAAACGGTCGCCACGTTCTCGATCTACAAATCGGAAAAACTTGGAAAGATAAATATGAGCTCAAGTTAAATTGTGCTGACCTCCTTGCCCAAGACCTGATCTTTTTCCAAGACATCAATAAAAACAAGCGCTACGACAAAGGTGTAGACAGCGCTTGGCAAGAAATCACTTTTGGTCAAACCATTACCCTAAACTTTAAATATAAATTCTAAGGGGTCAATGTTAACGAATTGCATACTTTCCTTAACACAGATTTAAAGAACATTTAAGTATCCTATAACTTAAGCAGGAAGCAATAGCAGGAACTTTGTATCGTATAAAATTTAAAAGATGAAAAAGATTTACAATTTAATGACTGCCCTTTGCATCGGTGCCTCTGCCTTTGCTCAGGATGCTTTCTGGACACCAACAGCATACCGTGGTGCATTTCCAGTAACCGACAATACCCCTGCTACGGACTGGACGTCTGGCTGGGCAAACTTTGATCCTGAAAACACAGTATATCCTGCAACAGTTACTACTGTTTCTGCAGATATTACTGCCAATACTACCTGGAGTGGTGTTGTGAAGTTGATGAACAAAGTTTATGTTAAAAATAACGCTACACTTACAATTGCACCAGGAACGATCATTCGCGGTGATAAATTGACGCAAGGATCTTTGATCATTACACGTGGTGCAAAAATCATGGCAGACGGTACTGCAGCAAACCCAATTATTTTTACTTCTAACGAGGCCGTTGGTGCGCGTAACGAAGGTGACTGGGGTGGTTTGGTAATTCTCGGTTTGGCTAAAAACAACCAACCTGGTGGTGTTGCCAACATCGAAGGTATTGTTCCTACCACAGATTCACAATACGGCGGAAACTTTGACAATGACAACTCTGGTATTTTGCGTTATGTCCGTGTAGAGTTTGCTGGAATTGCTTTGGAGCCAAACAAAGAAATCAATGGCATCACTTTCGGATCAGTAGGTAATCTTACTACAATTGACTACGTTCAGGTTTCTTTCTCTGGGGATGACTCTTTTGAGTGGTTCGGTGGAACAGTTAACTGCAAGCACTTGGTGGCTTATCGCGGTCTTGATGACGATTTTGATTGTGACTTCGGTTTCCGTGGTAAAGTACAATTTGCACTTTCTATTCGCGACAAAGACTTATATGATGCGCCTGGAGATTCTAACGCATTTGAATGTGATAACGATGCTGCAGGTTCTACAGCTACACCTAAAACACGTCCTATTTTCTCAAACGTTACGCTAGTAGGCCCTAAAGGAAATGGCACTACGGCTCTTCCTACAGGAGAGAAGTTTGAAAAAGCTTTCCGTTTACGTCGTAATTCAGCTGTATCTGTTCTTAACTCATTAGTAACAGGATGGGAAAAAGGTTTGTCAATTGAAGGCGCTCCAGTTGTTGCCAACTTAAACGGTGACACGATGGTATTCGTTAACAATATCCTTACAAATTTTGCTCAGCCTACATGGTCAACTAACAATACGAACACTGTTCTCAATTCAGGAGGTTCTACAGCAGCATGGTATAACTCATGGTGGGGTGTTGACGGAAACGATTCAACTAAAACCTTAGCACAAGTAAACTGGGTAAATTTATTCCCTGCCTTAGGTGTTACACCAGATGCTCGTTTAGGAGTAGGGTCTGTAGCTGCTATTGGAGCTACGTTTTTAAATCCTGTATTTTTCTCAGTGGCTACACCTGTAGTGGCTACAACAAGTTATACTTACTGCCAAGGTGCTTCTGCAACTGCACTTACTGCAACAGCATTAGCCGGAAATTCACTTCGTTGGTATACACAAGCTACCGGTGGTACTTACACTACAGCCGCTCCTGTACCAAGTACAACTACTGCAGGAACTTACACTTACTACGTTTCCCAAGCAAACGCAGGAAATGACGAAAGTATGCGTGCAGCAATTACTGTAGTTGTGAATGCATTGCCTGCAACGCCGGTTATTACTGCAAGTGGTTCAACAACTTTCTGTACAGGCGGGTCTGTAGACCTCACTTCAAGTGCAACAGCTGGAAATGTATGGTCTAATAACCTTACAACTTCTACTATTACAGTTTCAACTACTGGTAACTTCACAGTAACTGTAACTGATGCAAACGGTTGTACAAGTACTTCTGCTCCAATTTCAGTGAACGTTTCTAACGCTCCTGCTCCAACTATCAGCGCAACAAGTACACAAGCGTGTTCTGGTGATGTCGTAACGGTTACTTCATCTGCGGCTGATTCTTATTTGTGGTCAACTGGTGAAACAACACAAACGATTCAAGTTTCTGCAACAGCAGCAGTTTATGTAACTGTAACTAACGCAAATGCTTGTGACGGTGTTGGTCAGTCAACAACAACTAACATTACGTTCACTGCAACACCCACTGCAGCAGGATCATTTACTTCGGCTGGAAACGTGGTGACCTTTACAAATGCTTCTACAGGCGCAACTTCTTACTCTTGGGATTTTGGTGATTTCACTAACTCATCAGCAAGTGCACCTGCACACGCTTATGCTGCAAATGGTTCTTACACTGCTGTATTAACTGCCATCAATGGCAACTGTACTGATACAGTAGCTTTTGAAATTTCTATTGAAGTAGGAATTGAAGAAAACAACAGCATGAGTTTTGAGGTTTATCCTAACCCAGCAAATGAACAAGTATTGGTTGCTTTTGAAAACAATACAGCAGCTTCAATTACAATTTTAGATGCAATGGGCCGTGTAGTTTTTGCACAAGCCATCAATGAAATCGGTTCACAAGTGCTTCCTGTAAGTGTTGCTGAGCTTGCTTCAGGTAGCTATACTGTACAAATCATTAGTGCCAATCAAGTAGGCGTTAAACGCTTAATGATTCGTAAATAATTAAAGCCTTATAACGAGAGGGGGCTTAGGCCCCCTCTTTTTTTAAATAGACTTACCATGGAAAACACGAAAGGACATACGATATTGATCGTGGACGACGAGCCAGATATCCTAGAGTTTTTATCATACAATGTGCGCAAAGAAGGATACAAAGTATTCACCGCAAGCAATGGTATGGAAGCGCTCCGATTGGTGCAGCAAATTAATCCTTCGTTGATTCTTTTAGATGTCATGATGCCTAAAATGGATGGCATTGAAACTTGCCAAGTTATCCGCAAAGACCTCAACATGGTTCAGCCGATCATTGCCTTTTTAACAGCCCGAACCGAAGACTACGCTCAAATTGCAGGCTTCGAGGCCGGCGCCGATGACTACATCAACAAACCCATCAGACCAAGATTACTCATCAGTAAAATTGAGTCTTTGCTCAGAAGGACTAAAAATAAAAATGTCCAAGAAGGCTCGGACAAAATTACCATTGACCGCGATCGCTTTGTTGTTGAATTAGAAGGTAAAGAACTTCAATTGCCCAAAAAAGAATTCGAATTGCTAGAATTATTAGCCTCACGTCCTGGTAAGGTTTTCAACCGAGACCAGATTTTGGCCGTTGTTTGGGGAAATGACACCATAGTTGGTGAGCGCACCATTGATGTTCATATCAGAAAATTGCGCGAAAAACTCGGAGATGCGTATATTCGTACCATAAAAGGAGTCGGATATACCTTCAACGAAAAGTGAGCAGATCAAGACCAAGTTTTTTAATCCTCAGCGGCAGTATTCTTTTCTACGTCCTGAGTTTTCTTTTCACACTTTTTGTACACTTACAATTTGTGACCTTAAGCGCAACGCTTATTTTTTTAATCCCGTTAGTCAGCGGGATTTTTGCATATACCATCTTCTATTACATTATCAAGCGGTTTCTCCACTATCGCATGAGCTTGATTTATCGCAGTATCCAAAACTCAGATCCTTCTATACGCCAAGAGAAAAATATAGATCAACTCGTAGAGCAAGGGGAAAAGGATGTGAAGGAATGGAAGCAAAAACGCAACCAAGAAATAGAAAAACTGCAAGAACAAGCTGCTTTTCGAAAAGAATTTTTGGGAAACCTAGCCCACGAACTCAAAACGCCTGTTTTTTCTATTCAGGGTTATATTGATTCTTTACTCGATGGCGGAATGGATGACCCCAAAGTGCTCAAAACATTTTTGGAGCGTGCATCTAAGTCAACCGAGCGCATGACACACATCCTCGATGACCTCGATCAACTGACTAAATTAGAATTGGAAAGAATTCCGCTTGACTTGCGAAGTTTTGATATCCTTGATTTGATCCGAGAATCTTTTGAAGCGCTTGAACTATTTGCAAAGGAAAAGAACTTTAGATTGAAACTAGAAACCTCCAATCCGTTTTGTTATGTGATGGCTGATCGCAATAAAATTGCTCAAGTACTGATCAATCTATTCAATAATGCAATTGCCTATGGCAATGAAAAAGGCGAGTTGATTGTTAGCGTTGTTGAAATTGACCATACCTATAACATTCAAATCAAAGACAACGGACCCGGTATTGAACCCGAGCACTTGCCCAGACTTTTCGAACGCTTTTATAGGGTAGAGAAAAGCCGCAATCGCAACGAAGGTGGCTCCGGTCTTGGTTTGGCCATTGTGAAGCACATCGTTGAATCTCACGGACAACAAATACAGGTCAGTAGTCAGGTAGGTCAAGGAACAAGTTTTAACTTTTCTTTAGAAAAAAGCAAAGCTTCAGGCCCCGTCAGCTCCCGAGGCATTCCTTTAAAATGACAGAAAACATTCAAATCTTTAGCCTCAAACAAGTAGCACTTTCCATTGAAAAAACAATTGCGAGTCGCTATCATCAAAACTATTGGGTCAAGGCCGAAATTCACAAACTCAATAAATACCCAAGTGGCCATGCTTTTCCTGAATTAGTAGAAAAAGAAGAAGGCAAGATTGTAGCCCAAATGAATGGCAGTATTTGGAAGCAAAACCTGCAGCGCATCGAAAAGCTATTTGTCGACCAAGTACAAGAACCACTTAAAGATGGTATCCAAGTGCTGATGTTGGTCAAGGTGAGCTTTAATCCAACCTTCGGGCTGAGTTTACAAATTCAAGACATCGACCCCGCTTTTACGTTGGGGCAACTACAAAAAGAAAAAGATATTACGCTTAAAAAACTCAAAGCGGAGGGTTTACTTCAAACCAATCAACTACTGCCCTATCCGTTAATTGCCAAACGCATCGCCATCATTTCTGCACCCACGAGCAAAGGACTTTCTGATTTTTATCAGGTCCTGGATCAAAATTCTTTTGGCTATACCTTTCATTCAGAACTTTTTGAAGCCTACGTTCAAGGTGATATTGCTGTCGATTCCATTTTGAACGCCCTGCAGCTCATCCATCAAAAAAAACATCAATTTGATGTAGTGGTAATTGTCAGAGGCGGAGGAGCAGAAGTTGGATTGACCTGTTACAACAATTACGATCTTTGTAAAGCCATCGCCACTTTCCCGCTGCCAATTATCACCGGCATTGGTCACTCAACAAATTTAACCGTAGCTGAATTGATTGCCCATGCTTCGGCTATAACACCAACTCAATTGGCAGAAATGTTGATCGCTCAGTTTCGGCATTTTGAACTGCGCATTGAAAGACTGAGCCAAGCCGTAGTTAAAAACGCACAGCTACAAATACAGCGCAGCCGAGAAAATATAAATCAAGTGCTGCAAAATTTAGCATGGGTAAAAAGTCAGTTTTTTAAAATCAAAGCAACGGAGCTATCACACCTCGAACAAAAAATTGAGCTACTCAATCCCATTCATATCTTAAAAAGAGGATTTACCAT
>JBEDCS010000050.1:0-3314 GCA_041176605.1 Bacteroidota bacterium | reverse complement strand
TCTGGGTGAAAGAAATTGGAACGATGGGGATATTTAAGTCTTTGGCTAAACGAAATGCGCCATTCTTGAATGGAATCATTTGAGGTATATTTTCTTCGGGGATAGTACCTTCCGGGAAAATAACAATAGACCAACCGCTTTCTACTGCTTTTTTGGCCTGCACAAATGCTTGCCCTGCTTTGGATTTGTCTTTGCGATATACTGGGATGTTCAGCGCCTTGAAATAAGTTCTGACAATCGGGTAACGAAGGATTTCTGCTTTGCCTAAGAATGCAAAGGGGTGCTGTGGCAGGATGGAATGCAACAGAAAAATATCGAGGTAAGAGCTGTGGTTAGAGACGATGATATAAGGTGCTTTGGGTAGCGGCGACTTTAGCTTATAGCGCACAGGGTAAAAACAAAAAATGCGCATCATCCAGCTCCAGAGAATGAAAATCTGAAAGCCATGTTTGCGCCAAGTTGCTTTGAGTTGGAGCGTCCAAAACAGCGGATAAAATAAAATGGCGAAGACAAAAAAGACGAAAGCAATATAGAGCTTCCAAGTTAAGCCAAAAACACCTTTGATTTGCTGCATAGTTCAAAGGTAAGAAATACCCGCAAGCTTTGGCGGTAAATAAACGGGGCAAAATCACTAATTTTGAACAAATTTTTAGTCAATGGCACGCATTCTCACAGGCATTCAAAGTACAGGAACCCCACACTTAGGCAATATTCTTGGCGCCATTTTGCCAGCAATCAAATTGGCTCAACAACCAGGCAACGAATCATTTTTGTTCATTGCCGACATGCATTCCTTGACCCAAATCAAAGATGGCCAGACCCTTCGTCAAAACACCTATGCAACCGCTGCCACTTGGTTGGCCTTTGGCCTTGACCCTCAACAAACTGTTTTTTACAGGCAGTCGGATGTTCCAGAAGTTACCGAATTGACTTGGTACTTGCTGTGCCAATATCCCTACCAACGCCTCACACTTGCTCATTCATTCAAGGACAAAGCCGACCGCCTCGACGACGTCAATGGCGGTTTGTTTTCTTACCCAATTTTAATGGCTGCAGACATCTTACTTTACGATGCGGAGATTGTTCCAGTAGGCAAAGACCAAAAACAACACATTGAAATGGCCAGAGATGTCGCCAATCGTTTCAACCTGAATTATGGAGAAACATTTGTGTTGCCCGAAGAAAAAATCCAGGAAGCCACGATGCTTATCCCAGGCACCGACGGCGAAAAGATGAGCAAGTCTCGTCACAACTACATTGATATTTTCTTGCCAGAGAAACAACTCCGAAAGCAAATCATGTCAATAGTATCTGATAGCACGCCTCTGGAAGAACCTAAAAACCCCGATACTTGCCACACTTTTGCTTTGTATAAATTATTGGCCGATGAGCATCAAGAGGAGCAAATGCGCGCCAATTATATCGGTGGCAACTATGGCTACGGGCATGCCAAGCAGGCACTTTTTGAATTGATTCTTGAAAAATTCAGTACGGAACGTGCACGCTTTGATCACCTGATGGCACATCCAGAAGAAATTGATGCCGCACTTGAAATTGGTGCTAAAAAGGCACGTGTAGTGGCACAAGAAGTCTTGCAACGCGCGCGTCAGAAAGTAGGTTACTAAAACTATTTAAGGCTTTGGATTTTCTATTGCCTTGTGGGCAAAAGTAAGGCCCAGCTTGAACCAACGACCCGGCATCTGTACAAAACCAGCCTCGATGTATTGTGTATTGGTGAGGTTATTTACTTCCGTAAAAATTGTCAAGTTCCGATAAATAGGAACCAAAATTTTAGCATCCAACACTTGATATAAAGGCTGCTCAATGCGTTGAACCAGGCGATATGCCATATTTAACTGAACTTTCTCGCTTAAATCAAACAAGGCCTGACCATTGAGCTGATGACGCATGCTGGTGATGGCATACCTTGATTCTTGCTCACTTGTAAAGTTGTGCTTGGCCGAAATGTAGGTGTAATTCAAGTGAACTTTATTTGGCCCCCAGGTTCCACTTTTTTTGACATTGAAAGTCATACTTGTTTCCAAACCGCTAAATGCTACGCTGGCAATATTCACGGGCATCCAAGGATTTGGGTTCGGATTAATAACAGAAGCCGCCCTCACCCAGTCAATCATGTTGGTGTGCTGACGATAAAATAATGCCGCATTGGCCTGAAAATAATACCATTTGCTGTTGTACTGATTTGCAGTCGAACGCCACCCAAGTTCAGCCGCATGTGAATATTCAGGAAGTAAATTTGGATTGCCCACATTAGAAGGGTCTGAATAGTACATTTCTGTCCAGCTTGGGACACGGTTTCCACGGCTATAGTTTACAAATAGGAACTGATTGTGTGTTATTGATTTTCCAAACTGAACACTAGGCATCAGTTGAATATTTTGCCAGTTGTAAGAAAAGACCAAAAGCCCCGCCGCGTAATTCAAAGTTCCAATTAAACCTTGTGCTTGTGCAAAGGCACTTTGATATTGTCGCGCTCGCTCGCCCAAATTGCTACTATTGAGTTTTTCTAAGCGCTCCTCCACGCCAAAAAGTAGTTGTTGACGGTTGATACTCACCTTGATTTGCGCCTCATAGCTCAAAACATTAGAAACATGCGTATTGGTGTAAAAAGAAGGATCAAAACGCTTTAACCGAAACTCGTCGGCATGACTGCGCAAAAGCACTTGTTGGCGAAATTGGTACCAAACGGAACTTCCCTCTTTTTGATTATACCAATGATAGGAATGCTTGATGCCTCCTGAGGCCATGGTGGTGCGTTCCCATTGATCAGGGAACTTGTTTGTGTAAAACCCATTAGCACCAAAATTTCTGTCTGTGTAGGCCGCTAAATAAGACAAATGGTGCTTTTTGATTTGATGGGTACCTGTGTAAAACAGCTGATGGTTTTTAAAATCTGAATTATACCAATGGCCCTCAGATTGATCTCTTGAAACAGCAAGCATTTGCTGGTACTTTTTGATCTTCATGCGCACCAAAGCTTGGGCACCAAAACTATTGAAGCTGCCACCATAGGCGCTTGTTTTCACTTCAAAGGCATCTTGCGTATAAGCACCAATATGAACAGCCCCGGTGAGGGCGCTTTGGCCAAATTGCAAGACTGTTGGGCTTTTGAACACTTGTATTTCAGAGACAGCAATGAGCGGAATAGGCAAATTAGCAGCATGGTGGCCGGTTTGCGGATCGGTCATTTTAAAACCATTGACGACAATTAAACTCTGCTCAAAATTACCGCCTCGAATCCCGATATCGGCTTGTGTACCGCTCAAACCACGCTGACGCACATCTACTCCTGC
>JBEDCS010000049.1:0-12471 GCA_041176605.1 Bacteroidota bacterium | reverse complement strand
TACTTTTACGATTGAATAGTATTACTACTTGCGCTTTTCACAACTTACGTTCTGATAACTGCAATTTTCGATTTGAAAGTGCTTTGAAATAATTGCAACTTTGGCATGTGAAAAATTGGTTGAAGCAATACATGATCAAGTTGCTCTTTTTAATTGCAGCAATTTCTTTGGTTTTATCCGGGATTATTCTCGTGCAGCCAACTTCGGATGATCAGGATTTTGCAGCTGTTTATATAGCAGTGATCGGCACCTGGTTGCTCTATGGTTTTGATTTTAGAAAACCCTTTAAGACAGGTTGGCAACGACTTTTTATTTTGCAGTTGATCCTAGCAGGTATCTTAGGATTTTCTTACTTGGATCATTTTCAAATTAAGTTGCTCTTTGGAGTGGCTTTGAGTAGCTTGTTGTACCAATTTAATATGCCTTTTATTGCGCGACGTTTTCAATTGAAAAGGTTCTTACTCGTGAAGAATGTGCTCATTGGCCTCTCGTGGGCGGCACTTGTGCCTTTTGGCGCAAATTCGTTTGACGATTCCGCTGTTCAATTCTTGTTTTGGTTTGTGGCTATTCAAGTCGGATACGGCAGTATCATTCGAGATATTTCAG
The DNA here is from genome assembly GCA_041176605.1 of Bacteroidota bacterium. Taxonomy (GTDB): domain Bacteria; phylum Bacteroidota; class Bacteroidia; order Flavobacteriales_D; family Crocinitomicaceae; genus UBA952. The sequence continues at coordinate 11,865 of JBEDCS010000049.1, read as the reverse complement.
ATATTGAACACGACGCCAAACATCAGCTTCAAACACTCCCCATTAAATTTGGTATCAAGAAAACCTTACTTTTTTTGCACCTCATTAATGTTTTAAGTTTATTGCTTTGTTTGCTGTTTGTGGGTTTTGATCCATTTTCCTGGTTGTTTCAGCTATCGTTTGTCGTGGTGTTCTACAAAGCGCTTATTTTGCTGCAGGTTCAGCTCAATCACCGCAAACTTATCTGGACGCAATACCTCAATATTTTAACTTGCCTATTGATTTTTATACTTACCTTTTGGCTAAATTCATAGTAAATTATGCACCCTGAATCAGAAATAATTGCTTGCTCATTTGTCAATCCAATGCCCATTGCTGCTGATACTTTGAGTCTTCTGATTTTAGTTTGCACCAGTATTTTTGTATTGGCTTGGGGTTTAGATGCACTGACACATGCGAAAATTGCCAATACGGACATCACCGACCGAGAATTGCATACCCATCGCATTCTCATCTTGAGCTCAGGTTTGTTGCAAGCGGTTTTATTGCTGTTTTATTGGTTTGATTACGAAGTGCTGCCTTTCTTTGTAGCTCTTCTTTTTACGCGAACTGTACATGAGGTCATTGACGAAGTTAAATTCCATTCAGATCGCTGTACATTCCGTGAAACATGCATTCACTTTGTCATGTGGGTGAGTATCTTGTCTCAGATTGGTTTTTTATTTTATTGGGGATTTTTTTACCACTACCAAGGCTTGTTTGCTTTGCCTTTTTTTCATGTAATTTGGGGAGCACTGCTCGTTTTACTGATGGCTGTCATCAGTTGGAAGGAGTGGTTTTTGGCGCCCTGAAAAAGAGTAACACGAGCACGGGTAATAGCGTGAGGTCAGAAATGAGTGCTACAAAAAGCGTGATACTGATCAAAATGCCCATGTAGAAAGAGCCCATGAAAGTCGAGAAAATCAGCATGGAAAAACCACAGCATAAAATAAGACTCGACAAAATCATCGCTTTGCCGCGTTCCAAATAAGCCCTTTTTAAGGCATATGATTTTGAGCTTCCTTTAGCGAGTTCTATTTTGAATTTGGCTAAAAGATGAATAGTGTCATCATAGGAAATCCCAAACGCAATTGTAAAAATCACTGCTGTGCTGGTCTTCAGTTCAATACCTGCAAAACCCATAATTGCGGCTACGGCCAGTAATGGTATCAGATTCGGAATCATGCTGATGAGCATCATGCGCACTGAACGGTAGACAAAACCCATGATCAAGGCAATCAGTAATACAGAAAAAATCAATCCTTCAACTAAACTTGCTGAAATGTAATTGATGTTGCGGTCGAGTAGGTGTGCGGCTCCGGTAATTTGATACGTAACCTTTCCGTGCAGTGGTAAAGCCTTACAATAACGCACAAAGGCCTCATTTTTTTTGTGTATCGGCGCACTGCCGAGGTCTGCTAAATTGCCGTGCATGCGCCCAAAGCGTTCTGTACTGTCGAGGACAGTGCGTAAATAAGCGCCTTTTTCGATCATGCGCAATTGTCTGCGATAGCGTTTTATTTCTCTTTTAGTGCTTGGTAATTTGAAGTACTGTTGGTTCCCGCTATGTGCGGCTCTGTTGGCAATACATAGACTTTGAACCAGTGAATTTTTAATCTCTGCCCCGTATGTTTTTTCAAGGTATTGCTCCACCTGTTCTAATTCTTGCAAAACAGTAGGATCCCAAAAACTTAGCTTTGGGTCGTGGATTTGAATGGAAATATCAAAAGGCCTGATGCCGCCATAGTGTTGATCAATGAAACGAAAGTCTTGTTTGAGTTGTTCTTTTGGATGGAGGTCATCCATCAGGTAGTGGTTGTTTTGAATTTGAAAAATGCCAAATAAGCAAAACACAGAAAGGCTAATGCTGCTGACAATAACTGCCTTTCTTCGCCGAATCAAGAATTGGAAGGTCCAGCGCAGTAATTTTTGCCAATAAGGGGCTTCCGCTTGTTGATGAATGTAATTCGGAGTAGGCAGCAGCACAAACAAGATGGGCAGTAAAAACATTGTAAAAAAATAGGCGACTAGCGTGCCAAGGCCCGCCACAATTCCAAAAACCTGAATGGGAATGACTTCCACAAAGTACAGGCTACCAAAGCCAATTGCGGTAGTAATAGAAGTGAGAAAGGCTGGAAACGCAATTTCTTGATACGTGATTTTCGTAGCGCTAAATTTGTCGAGCCCTTCGCGTAGCGCTTGTAAAAATCTGCTAACGATATAAATGACGTCGGCCATGGCTACCACAAATAAAATGGTTGGCAGCGTGACCAACAAAATATTAATGGGTTCATGGAGCACAGACATCCCGCCCAAAAGCCAAATACAGGCCATGACCATCACTGACATCGGTACAAACATGCCCCAAGCTGATCTGAACGTTAAGAATAGAAAGAGTAAGACAAGACCAGCACTGAGTATCAAGAAAAAAACCATTTCTTCCATCATCCGATCCACATATACTTTTTGTCCGTGTGTCCTGCCCGATAAATGAACGCCGTCAAAATGGTATTGATCGACAAGCATTTTCAATTTACCCAACATGACATCGCTCTGTTTTCTGACAATATAGTCTTGATGTCGTATGTAAATACAAATGGATTGTTCATCCTTTGCTACTAAAGTATTTTGCAACTCTGGCGTTTTACTGATGCGCATGCGGTCTGCGGCTAAGTGCTTTTGTTTGAAATGGATGTAAGGATCCTGGATGGGGCCGCCAAACGCATAAACTTTTACTTCTTTGGCATTGGCGATGCTCACGACTCTGCTTACAAAGGGCACCTCTTTTTCAATTTCTTCTGTGAGGCACTTTATTTTATTTAAGAAAGCTAAGGAGTAGATCCCAGACTTATTTTCAATGGCCAGCAATAAAAAATCGTTGTCTGATTCAAAGCGTTCGCGGTGTTGCTTGTAAAAATGCGTTTGGTGGTCGTTGTCCGGGAAGAACTTTTCAAAGTTGTAGTCAAAGCGCAATTCTTTAAGGGCCAGCAAAAAGAAAGCAGTAATTAGTAGGATGCTGAGTAGTGAAAACCAGGCCCATAATTTAATTGAGACACTTTTGAAGATCTTGAAGCGCTTGAAAATCATTTGAAATTGGCGTACTATTTTGAGCAAATAAATGTACTTGAAAAGCCGTAAATAAAAAAAAGCCAATCGGAAGATTGGCTTTAGTGGGGGTTGACGGGTTCGAACCGCCGACCCTCTGCTTGTAAGGCAGATGCTCTGAACCAGCTGAGCTAAACCCCCTTTTGTTTACGGATGCAAAGATATGAATAAAAACGAAATCGCAACAATAATTTCAGAATTTTTTAATGGTACGGATGAAAATTCAAGCTGCCAATGTGCTATATGTAGCTCAATTTCATAAAGTTGGAATAGTGTAACCAATTGAATTTCTTTTCGTAAACTTTGTCTTATGTGTAAAAAAATGATGAAGAGTCTATACCTTTTACCCGTACTTGCTTTGTTGATTTTTTCTTGTAATTCTCGAGAAAACCAAGCTGCATTTTCCAGAGATTGGGCGCAAATCAAGGCAAAAGGTAAACTCACCGTACTCACAGAAAACAGCACACTTTCTTATTTTGAATTCAGAGGTAAGCAAATGGGCTTTGAATACGAAATTTTGGATACTTTTTGTAAGGCCAATGGGCTTAAGCTAGAAGTGAAATCGCTCAATAAACTAGAAGATTTTTCTAAATACTTGAACAAAGGTGAGGGAGATGTCATTGCTGCCAATTTGCCTATTTCCTTAGGGCAAGAGCACTTTATGGCCTATAGCATGCCATATTATCAAACTTTCCAAGTTTTGGTGCAAAGAAAGTCTGACTCCTTGATCAAAGAGCCAGCACGCCTTGCCGGTAAGAAAGTTTATGTCAGAAAGAACTCGGCTTTTGAAAAACGATTGGTTGCACTACAAGATGAAATAGGCGCTCAAATTGATGTTCAACACCAACCCAACTTGCCGTTGGCCGAAGACCTCATTGATGAAGTAGTCAGGGGTAGAATTCGTTACACGCTTGCTCATGAAAATCTTGCCCGTATCTCTAAAGACATGCATCCTTTCTTGGATATCTCAACGCGAATGTCTTTTGAGCAGCGCATTGCTTTTGCACTTCGACCAAAAAGTAAGGTGCTCAAGGAAAAGCTCGATTTGTTTCTCAATGAATTTTTGGCATCTGAGGCGTTTGTTCAGCTGAAAAAGCGTTACTTCGACTACATTTCTTCTACGCCAACTGAATTTTTCTTAACACCAAGAGGAGCTTTATCGCCATTTGATAAGTTATTTAAAAATGCCGCTAAAAAATATGGATGGGATTGGAAAATTCTAGCTGCCATTTCTTTCAAGGAATCTAGGTTTAATCCAAACGCACGTGGTTTTGGTGGGGCTTATGGCCTTATGCAGTTTATGCCAAATACGGGCCCGCAATTTGGTGTGGTACCTGGTTCAAGTCCTGAAGCACAAATCAACGGTGGTATGCGCTACTTGGTTTCTATGGGCAGACTTTGGTCCGAAATCCCAGATGAGCACGACCGTTTGTGTTTTGTATTGGCCTCCTATAATGCAGGGATTTGCCATATCCAAGATGCCAGAAATTTGGCTAAGTCTGCTGGCCTGAATCCGAATAAGTGGGAGGGAAATGTGGAGTTGATGGTAGACAAACTAGATGACCCGCGTTTTTACCGCTCTGAATTAGTTCGTTGCGGGGCCTACCGCGGACACGCCACAAGTTATGTTAAGAAAGTTTTAGGGATTTACGAGCACTGGAAGTAAAGCATGCAAGAACCTCTTATTCTCGTTGTTCAAGGACCAACAGCATCAGGAAAAACTTCATTAGCCATTGAATTGGCCAAGCATTTTCAAACAGAAATCATTTCTTTTGATTCTCGACAGTTTTACCGCGAAATGACTATTGGTACAGCAGTTCCAACTAGCGAAGAGTGTGCCGCGGTCAAGCATCACTTCATTCATAACGAAAGCTACGTCAATCCGATCAATGCGGCAGAATTTGCAGCAATTGCCCAACCGATATTAAAGGAAATTCTCAAAAAGTTTGGTACAGTTGTTTTGGTAGGCGGATCTGCACTTTTTGCAGATGCCTTATTGCTTGGCCTTGATGAACTCCCACATGATCCGATCGTTCAAGAAAAATGGCAAGCGCTCTATCGTGTTAGAGGCCTCGAATATTTACAAGAACAGCTTCAGGTATTGGATCCAGCGTATTTTGAAGTTATGGATATACATAACTCAAGGCGCTTAATTCGGGCATTGGAAATTGCTGAAATCTCTGGTAAATCCAATCTGCAATTGAGAAAGGGCTTCAAAGAAATACCTGCAAATTTGCAGCGCTTTGTCATTGACTGGCCTCGTGAACAACTTTATCAACGCATCAATCTACGAGTCGAACAAATGCTTGCGGAAGGCTTAGCGCAAGAAGCACAGCAATTTTATGGTGTTCACCAACAATATAAAACACTCAATACCGTTGGCTACACTGAGTTTTTTAATTATTTTGATGGCGCCATTGCGGCAGATCTCGTGCCTGCTTTAATTCAGCAGCACACCCGTAATTACGCCAAACGCCAACTGACTTGGATGCGGCGCTATGAAGATGTCCATTATTTGAACCCGCTATTGGTCAAATCAATATTCGAACAGGCGCTCGATCAAATTGGTTAAAGAAATGTTAAATTGACAAGACTACTCAGAAAAGGTAGCAAATTCGTAAGGAAACTATACAAACATGAGATACCTATTTTTCGCCTTAATGAGCCTGGTTGTGCTTCAAAGTCAGGCCCAAAAAATCAGATTAAAAGTTCTGGATCAAAAAGATACAACTGTTTACCTCATCAAATACTTTGGGTCTAAGTTGTTTTACGCTGACACCGCTGAAATGAAAAACGGTGAAGTAATTTTTGATGGCGCGAAGCAAAAACCGGGTATTGTTGGTTTGTTTTTACCCGGACAGCGATATTTTGAGTTTGTCTACAACAACGAAGAAATTCAGCTCGAAACCAAAGGCCCCGATTTCATGGCCAATCTCGTGATCAAAAAATCTGAAGAAAATAAGGTTTTCATTCCGTACGTCAAGTTTATCTCGGCCAAAAAAGCAGAAATCGCCAAGCTCGCCGAGCAACGCGGCAAACTGACCCCTGAAGATGCTCAATACAAAGCGCTCAGTACGCAAATTGATGCACTCAATAAAGAAGTAGATACTTACCAAGCACAACTCATTGCCAACAATCCAGGACGTTTGGTCTCAAAGATTGTACAAATGTCAATGGAGGTTGTGGTTCCGGAAGCCCCTAAAGATGTCAATGGTAAAATCATCGATTCTAGTTTTTCTTACAAATATTACTTTGCGCACTACTGGGATAACGTTGATTTCAAGACAGATGCGCTTGTCAATAATCCAATTTTTGCCAACAAATTAGAGTTTTATTTTGGCAAACAAATGATGATCCAACACTGGGATACCATCATTAAATATGCTTTTCAATTCTGTGACGCGCTTGATCCAAAATCAAAGATGTATGAGTATTCTGTTGGTTGGATAGCTTCTTCTTATGGCAAGAGCGACATCATGGGTATGGACAAAGTTTATTACTACATGCTCAAAAGATATTTCTGTACCAAAGATGCATCCGGAAAATCTCCTGCCTTTTGGGTCGCCGAAGACAAATTCAAAGACCTCTGTGAAAACCTTGACAACAAAATGAATACCGTCATGGGCATCACCCCTCCAAACCTTATTTTGCGCGATACCACAGATACCAAATGGCTCGATTTCTATAGCCTGAAGTCTGAATACACCATTATTTATTTCTGGGACCCAGAATGCGGTCATTGCAAAAAGGTAACCCCTAAAATTCAAACACTCTACGCAGAGAAATGGAAAGCACGCAACATCGAAGTATATGCTGTGGGTAAAGGTGTTGGTAAAGATTTTGAGGCCTGGAAAAAATACATCCACGACAACAAGCTCACTTTCATCAATGTAGCGGTCACCAATAGTATTTATGAAATTGCAAAAGTGACTCCAGAAAAATTGGTACAACTTTATCCTGGTGAAAAAGGCAAGCCAACAACCCTTCAAAGCTTAAATTACCAACAGACCTACGATATTTATTCAACGCCAAAGGTTTTTGTCTTGGATAAAGACAAAAAAATCATCGCCAAGAATTTATCGGTTTCTCAATTGGAAGACTTACTCGACCGCTTGCAAAACAAAGCCGAGTTACCAAAGTTGTTTCCGCCAGATCCTGAGGAAGACAAACACATGCAACAAGATTAATACATGGTGCAAGATCTTCGCGTTACACTCGAACAATCAAATCAATGGTTGATCACCACCCATAAAGGTCCTGATGGCGATGCTGTCGGAAGTGTCGTTGCATGGGCAGCTTTGGCTGAGCAACTCCACAAACCTTATCAAATTTTATTTCCGGATCAGCCCGCGGCTTATTTATTGCCTTTTCTAAGTGCTTATCAATGGTCCGTTTTTGATCTGACGCTTTCCTATGAGGCAGACCTCCTGTTTTGTCTGGATTACAATGCACCGAGTAGAGTAGGTGAACACATGTCTGAGTTTATATCGGCATTTGACGCCAAAAAAGTCATGCTCGACCACCATCCCGGCCCGGTAGCATTTTGTGATTTTGAGGTTTCAAGACCCAAATTGTGTTCAACTACCCAAGTAATCTACGAATGCCTGGAAGAAATGGGTTGGCTCAATTATGTCAATCTACCTATGGCGCAAGGTTTATATTTGGGCCTTCTAACAGATACAGGGTCTTTTCGATTTCCGTCTGTCAATACCAAAACACATCAGATTGCGGCTCATTTATTGAGTTTAGGACTTGAACAATACAAAATCCATGAGGCAGTTTATGATGTTAATACAGTTTCGCGCTTACAACTTAGAGGTTTTGCCATCGCTGAGAAATTGCAACTTTTTGAAGAGCAGGGCATAGGTGTGATCACTTTGTCTAAGGCTGAACTTGAAAGATTTGATTATCAAAAAGGTGACACCGAAGGTTTAGTCAATGTCATTTTATCCATTGCGAACATACAAGTGGCCATTTTTATGATGGAAACAACAGAAGGCGTTAAGTTTTCATTTAGATCCAAAGGCGAACGCTTTGTAAATACATTTGCACAGCAATATTTTGGAGGTGGTGGACATCAATATGCGGCTGGAGGCTTCTGGCCCACTGATTTACAGACTGCATTAGATCGCTTGTACCTACACATGAAAGAATTGTAAGCATGAAGAGTTTTTTGCGCATGTTTTGCTATTTTTCTGTGGTTTTATGCTTGTTTAGCGCATGCAAAAGACCCAAGCCTGATACGCCGAAAAATACAAATTGGAGTAACGCGCATTCCGTGGACTTCAATCAAGAGTTAAGTGCCCGCGAAGAACTCAAAATCAATACATTTTTAGCGCATTATCGCGAGTTAAAAATGCAAAAAACACCTTCGGGTTTGCGATACATGATTTACAAAAAAGCACCGTTAAGCAAGCCCTTAGCCCTTGATGGCCAAAGAGCAGCCATTCAAGTGGTGGTCAAAACACTCGATCATCAAATTTGCTATCAAACCCCCAAAGATGAAATTGAATGGCTTAGCATTGCCCATTCAGAAAAAGAAACAGGAATACATGAAGCGCTGATGTTGATGCGAAAAGGCGAGGCTGCCAAATTGATTTTGCCGAGTTACTTAGGGCATGGTTTGTTGGGTGATCGCCAAGCCATTCCTCCGCAAAGCATTCTCTATATTGACCTTAAACTGATTGAATTACAATGAGATACATACTAGGACTTTCTGCACTTTGCATTTTATTGTGGTCTTGTAATGACAAGCCTGCCGCAAACCAAACCGGCAAAAATATCGTCAAAGCCAACACCGCACAAAATACCGATTTTGACACTAGCGCTGGTGCTTCCAAACAAAACCTGATCAATTTTGAAAAAGGCAAGGTGAGCAGCACCAAGAAGTTAGCCAATGGTATTGTTATCAAATGGATTAAAAGAGGGAAGGGGCCACGTTTTCAGGCAGGTGAAATGGCGCTTATTGACTACCGTTTGGCGTTGCCAGATGGCAAAATCGTAGATGGCAACAACCGCATCAAGCTGCCTTTTATTCCTTTTGTGATTGGCTACAGCATGCAAACGGCCGGCTGGGACCTCGCATTTACAGAGCTGAGAGTAGGAGACTTCGTCAAAGTTGAAATTCCGGCTGTTTTGGCTTATGGCGCCAAAGGAATTAAAAACGTAATTGAACCCAACACAGCCAACTGGTTGTTTGTCAAAGTTATTTCAAAAGTGCAGCCAAGTATTGATACGGATGGTATCCGAAGCTGGCGCTTGGCACAGGGCGAGCCTTTTGAGTTGGCCGCTGATGCAGAGAAAGAAATTGCCTATGAATTCATTGCATCTACTCCTAGTCGCTCCAACGCGATCAACGCGCGCAAATTTCCATTGCGTTTCGTGCCTGGGCAAAAAACAGTAGTACCTGGTCTTCGGAAAATTCTGAAAAATGCTTTGAAAGGAGAGCGTTATTACGTCATTTTGAGCCCAAATCAGGCCTATGGTAAAAAGGGCTACAACAATATCATTGGCCCCAATGAATCTGTTTTCTTTATGGTCGATATCCTTGGTGTCAGGTCCATTTCATAAGAATTCTGTAAATTTGCACTGAAATTATTGGTTTTGCAGAAAGTTTATCATCTTCTTATTCTTTGCTTTTCGTTGTCGAGTTCGCTCTATGCGCAGCGTGCACTTGATACGATAGAAACAGAAGTGGGTAAAATCGTTTTGTTCAGTAATAAAACATGGTCTTTTCTTCAAGTTTCTACCTTTGACGGTATCATGAATCCTCGGATTCATCGCGAAATGTTAGCCCAAGACCCTAGCTTTAAGCACCCTTGGAGCAACGATGTTTGCTTCACGAGTCGCAACGACATGGGCAAGCTCAAAGACACACTTTGGCTTTGTGTCAACGACGACTACGATCAAAATTTTCACATGCCAGCCCCTGGGCTTGTTACTTCTCGCTACGGTCCTCGTAATGGAAGAAGCCACAATGGCATCGACATCGATTTGGAAACAGGAGACACCGTATATGCAACATGGTCCGGAAAGGTACGCTACGCGAAGTATAACGACGGCGGCTACGGAAATTTGGTCATCATCAGACACCCTAATGGCCTAGAAACGCTTTATGCCCATTTGAGCAAGTTCTTGGTATACCCAGATCAAGACATCGTTGCTGGTGAGCCAATTGGTTTAGGTGGAAACACTGGCCGATCCTATGGTTCTCATCTTCATTATGAAATTCGTTTCTATGATGTGCCTATGAATCCGGAGGAAGTCATTGACTTCGCTGCCAAAGACCTCAAAAACGAAAACCTTTTTGTGCACAAAGGCCTTTTCAGACCTGGTGCAAAACCTTCAGATTATTACGAAGATCATCCAACTGAAGTGATTCAAGCACCAGTTGTTGTCAGAACGCCTCAGGTAAGATACTACAAAGTAAGACCTGGTGATACCCTCACTGAAATCGCCTCTCGCAACGGCACTACTGTTTCGCAATTGTGTCAGATGAATGGCATTAAACCCACTTCCGTTCTTCAAGTAGGACGCAGTCTAAGAGTCAAGTAACATGAAATATTTATTGATCATATCCATCCTTTTTGTAGGATTCAGCGCTTGCTCTGATTACGCCAAAATCTTAAAAGGTTCTGACTACAGTCAAAAATTCGTTACCGCCAACGAACTTTACGAGCAAAAAGAATTCGACAAAGCCATCGTGCTCTATGAGCAAATTTATCAGCATGCGCCAAAGTCGGGTGAAGGAGAGGTGTCTTATTACCGCATGGCAACGTCTTACTATGCCATAGAAGATTACTACATGGCTCAATACTACTACAGTTCTTACATGCAGCGTTTTCCGTACAGCGACAAGTCAGAGGAAGTGATGTTTATGATTGCCATGTGTTCTGTTAAAAATTCTCCAGAATACAGCCTAGACCAAACCGAAACAGAGTTAGCCATTAGCAATGTCCAACAATTTGTAGACCGCTACCCTGGTTCTTATCTCGTCGATTCATGCAACCTGATCATCGATCAGCTGCGTTACAAACTAGAACTCAAAGAATACGAAGCGGTTGCGCTTTATGACCGCACCGAAAATTTCAAGGCTGCAGTTGCTGCCGGTGAAATTTTTATGGAGCACTACAGCCGCTCAAAATTTTTAGAAGAAGTGCATTATTTCGTCGTCAAAAATTCGTATTTTATGACGATCAATAGTATTGAAAGTAAAAAAAGTGAGCGCAGCTCGCAAACTATTGAAAGATTCCGTAACTTTGCCATTCGCTACGCTTCTTCGAAGTATCTAAAAGAACTAGAAAACTACGTCGCAGCGCTCGAAAAACTTTAATAAAACACACATGAGTTTCAAAAACACAACAGCAGAACGTACTACCGTTACCCGTGACACCATCTTAGTTGAAGAGAAAACAGGTAACATCTACGAATCTTTGGTGGCTATCTCAAAAAGAGCCAATCAAATTTCTACTGAACTCAAAGAGGAATTGACTCAAAAATTGCAAGAATTTGCAACCCACACAGACAACCTCGAAGAAATTTTTGAAAACCGCGAGCAAATTGAAATCTCTAAGCATTACGAAAAAATGCCTAAGCCAACTGCTATTGCTATGGAAGAGTTGCTCGAAGAAAAAATCTACCTTCGTAAACCTGAGGCCTTGCAATAAACATGTTTGGTAAGCGCATCCTTCTAGGTATTTCTGGAGGTATTGCCGCCTACAAAACAGCCTCCTTAGTACGCTT
>JBEDCS010000048.1:0-6723 GCA_041176605.1 Bacteroidota bacterium | reverse complement strand
GGCGCATACAAGGAATATTGCCAAGAATTCGCCTCTGTGTAGTTGAAGTTTACTTCAGCCGGATCAAAAGGGCCATACCACTGAGCACCCCTTCTGGCGCGCATAAATTTGGTATTGGGGTCGTAGAGATTGACGAAATTGATACTTCGCTTTTCAAAGTCGAGTGCGATTGATTTTTCGTTGAGCGAACTTGCCATTGTGGCAATACAGAAATCATCATAGGCATATTCAAGCGTTCTAGAAACAGATTCTGGTTCATCGGCAGAACTAATGAAGCCATTTTGAGCATAGGCGAGTTTGCCAAACTCATTGGCGTTAGCGGTGCTTACCATTGCTTTGAGTGCTTTATTGGCATCGAAATCTCGAATTCCTTTCATGTAAGCATCGGCAATGACACTCACGCTGTGGTATCCGATCATGCATTCGGTCTCACAAGCCGCAAGTTCCCAAACAGGAAGGTCGCCGCCTTCATCGTATTGTCTGAGAAAGGTACGGATGTAGGCACCCGTTCTTTTTTGATCGATGAGTGTAAATAAAGGATGGTTAGCTCTGTAGGTATCCCACAAAGAAAACACGGTATATTGTTGGTCTTTGAGGTCTTTGAGTTGATGGATTTTTTGATCACGGCCACGGTAACGGCCGTCTGCGTCGCTCATAAGGTTGGGAGCCACCATGCTATGAAATAAAGCGGTGTAAAAAATACGGCTCGTTTCACGGTCTGCTTTCAAATTGATTTTCTGGAATTCTTGCTCCCATTTCTTCTGATTTTCTTGATAGACCTGATCGAGCGAAAAATGCGGGATTTCGGCATCTAAATTCAATTTTGCCCCGTCAATATCAACATGAGACATGCCCACTTTAATCAGTATTTCTTTGGTCTCGAGGGGGAATTCTAGTAGAAGTTTAAGTGCGCCGTTTTGATCAATGAGTTGGTAAGTTTCATAAGGGATTGAGGTGCTCAAATGAAAATAGAAGTGCTGTTCATTGGCCCAGGCTTCAGAGATACGGAAACCATTTATATTTTGTTGGTCGAGTACATTGAATTGTCCTTTGCGTAGTTTGTCTCGGTAATTGAGGTCGAGCAAAATATATTTATTCTCAGAAGTATTTAGAAAGGTGTAGTGATGTATACCCGCTCTTTCTGTACACGATAAGTTGACACGGATGTTTTCATCTTCGAGCAGTACTTCGTAAAAACCCAAACGAGCCACCTCATTATCGTGACTAAAACGTGCGCCATAACCGTTTGGGTCTTCAAACTTGCCCTTGAGTTTGGCTTCGCCACTTTGCGGAACCACTAGTAAGTCACCGTAGTCCGGAACGCCTGTCCCGCTCAAATGAGTATGGCTAAAACCATAAATGATGGAGTCTGAATAATGGTAACCTCCACAGCCATCCCAGCCGTCAAAGCGGGTATCTGGGCTAAGTTGCATCATGCCAAATGGTGCACAAACCCCGGGAAAGGTATGGCCATGCCCACCTGTTCCAATGAGTGGGTTTACCAACATGGTAGGAAGGAGAAGGTCTTTTTGTTTTGGCGGTTCTTGTGCTGCTCCAAATTTTTGTTGCGCTTTATCGCTGGCCTTTTGTAGTGATGGCACTTGGGCTAGACTTTGTATACAAAGCAAAAGAGCAAAGCAACTTAACTTGAAATGATTCATGAATGAAATTTTCGTTTGTTGAGGGCACTAAAAGTTCGGATACCCTTGCCAAAAAAGTCCCAAACAATAAGCCCATGGTATCGAAATGGCTTGTATTGTGCTTTAATACGCTTCTTGTAAAAAGTACCAAAATTGCGGTACAACGCCATGTGCGCCAAGAAAACCTGCCAAGTTAGTATGGGTTTGCCTTTTAGGAGGAATTGTATGGCTGCTATGCCATCTAAGGCCATGCGAATAAATAGCACCAAGAAGAGGTATCGTTGCTGATTTTTAACCAACATCCATAAACTATTTCTGAAGTTTAGAAATAATTTTCGAGGGTTATCGTAGGCTAAAGTGCCTCCACCTAAATGATAAACAGTCGAGGACGGAATGCAGTATAGTTTTCTTCCATTATTGCCAAGGCGCAAGCAGAGGTCAATTTCCTCCATGTGTGCAAAAAAAGCTGGGTCAAAGCCCGCTGCTTCGTGGAAATCTTGTGCACGAATCAGCATGGCTGCCCCAGAAACCCAAGTTACTTCTTGGACGCTATCGTATTGTCCGTGATTTGTTTCCACGGTTTCAAATATGCGACCTCGGCAAAAGGGGAAATATAAAGAATCGAGATAACCACCCGCTGCGCCAGCATGTTCAAAAAGAGTGTGGTCACGATCCGATAATACTTGAGGTTGAACGGCAGCTACTTCAGGATTTGCTTGGATGAAGTCCAGTAGTGGGGTGTCCCAGTTAGGGCTCAGGCGCACATCGCTATTGAGAATAAAATAGAATTCAAATTGACCTGCTAATTGTTGTAGGGCTTCATTGTAACCCCCAGCAAAGCCAAAATTCTGATTCAGTTCAATGATTTGAATTTGAGCATAGTGCTCTTTAAGAAATGATATAGAAGAATCTGTACTGGCGTTATCGGCCACAAAGATAGTCCAGCCCGGACTATTTTCTACAACCGAAGGCAAATAGGTTTGTAGGTGTTGTTTGCCGTTGTAATTTAAAATGACGATGGCTTTTGACATCGGGCTAGTATTGGCGGTAAAAGTCAGCTGAATTACCTCCGAAGTGCTTGACATTCATCATGTTCGGGTCGTCAACGGTGCCGTTCACGGTATTTCTTCTGGATAAAATTTGTTGCCAAGCCGGATTTCTGAGTTCACCGATCATGTCTGAGTGCAATAAGCGATGGTTATTGCTGATCAAATCTGGATTGTAAAAAACAAAGCGCTTGTTGCTGTAGATGCCGATTTTATCGTAGGTCCAGATTTCATAGGGGTACTCACTCGGTGATGATTCTTTGACGACGACTGAATTGGGTTGTCCATATTTGAGGTAAACCCTTCCGCGGTCTGTTTCAAAACCTTCCATGTAATTATTGGCATAGTATTTTTCAACGGATCTTACTTGTTCACGGTACTGAATCCATTTCTCGTAGGCTTTATTGCCGGCGGTTTGATACCAAAAAGCTTGAAGGTGTTTGCGCATTGCCACGGTGTCTTTTGCCTTCAGGACATCGATGATGGTCCTGATTTCGCCAGGTTTTGCTATCGGGATTAGGCTCTCGAAGAAATAGGCAATGCTGTCGGTATGAATAGATGCTTGAAACGAAGGGTCGAGGAGCATGGAGGCAAAATCAAAGGATGTTTCGATGTCGTTGTTGCGCTCAAAATCATAGGTTTGGGTCGCCGTTTGCTGTTTGTTTAGGTCGGTAGCAGTGATTTGCAATTGGTAGGAACCCGTTGGGAGATCTGTTAAATTAACTTCTTGAAGGATGGGAAGGACAGCTGACTGGGTTAAGGTATCTTTTCGTTGAAGCAAGGCAAAATTTTGATTGGTTTTGGCATCAACGACTTTGCGTTCGAGCAAGATGGGGCCTGTTGCGCCATATAATTCGGTGTAAAAAGGCAAAGAAGACATCTCTTGGTTGAAGTAGTTGGACAGTAAAGGCAGCATATAGTAGCCCGACTTGACAAACCTTGATTCTTCCTCTGATTTGAAAGCTAAGTCAACGATTTCGACGCTTGAAAAGGCAAGTTTTTGATCAAGGGCTACAATTTCTACTGGAATGACTCCTTTGATGCTGCTTTTCGGGCGGTTCAGATCTTCGAGATAGACTTGCAAAAAATAGGTGCCAGGTTTTACAGAGGTACGCAGTATTTCGATGAAATTATTTTGAGAGGAGTCTGAAGAAATAGGGGAGTCTAGCGTGTAAAGGTCTTTGAAAACCGTTTGTTGTAATGAATCTTTGAGTTCGATGTCGACCAAGACGGTGGCTTTGGTGCCACCTTGGAAAGGTTGGAATTGAATGGTATAGCCCGCAAATTCAATATAGATTTCAAGATAAGAACCCGCATCGGGCGCATGAAATTGCTTGGTGTCTAGGTAGGCCTTAAGTTGTGTTTGAGCGTTGCCGAGCAAACCCAATGCAAACCAAAAGAAAAGGATCAGTACATACTTCATGCTCCTAAAATTACGAGAAATGCGTTAATCTTCAATATTGAGCCTGATTTTCTGGCTGAGCTGACGATTATAGGTTTCGAGCAAGTATTTAAAGTAGTTGTCAGTGCATTTGGAAATGCACTTCGTGTAATGCTTGATGCGGTGCTCGATGTGGTCTTGTAGGAGTTGTTGTAGGCTCAGGGCGTGATCGAGGTCTGTGGCAGAGGCTTCAATTGCTTCGTAGTGGTTGGCAATTGAAAGATCAATGGCATCTTTGCCTTTCAAACCCTTGTCTATGCAAGCGATGTAGCAATCTTTGATCGAGAAGGCTTCGAGGATATCGGTTCTGATCAGTTTGTCAAAACCTTTAGGATATTCGTACTCGACCTCAAATTCCATGTCTTCGAGTTCTGAAATTCTGGACTCTAGAAAACGATCCGGAAAGCGAAATGCATCTTGCCAATTGATGTAATCTTGCCAATAGCCAAAACGCCTCACGTTGTTGCCCAGATCAATGATTTTGAACTGCGATTTATTGGGTATGCGTCTGGAACCTCGCCCAATCATTTGGTGATAAAGTGTCAAGGAACGCGTTGCGCGGTTAATGATGATCGTCTGAACCGACGGCTCATCAAAACCGGTGGTCAAGATACCTACCGAAGTAAGAATGGCACCTGGTGTTTCTTTGAACCAACGAATGACATCTTTTCGATCTTTGTCAGAAAAGGTGGAGTCGAGGTGACGAATGTTGTATTTGAGTTTTTTGAAGGATTCCTCTACGCGTCTGGAGGTTTCAATTCCGGCGTTGAAAATGAGTGTTTTCTCACCAATGGCTACTTCTTCATAGGCAAAAATGAGTTTTTCTTGCATGAAGTAGTTGGAGTAGAGTAGGTCACTAGAGCTCACGGTGAAATCGCCGTTAGAGCCAATTTTTAGACCATGTAAATTGACGTCGTATGAATAAGTTTCAGCATCGGATAGGTAGCCGTCTGAAATGAGGTTTGAGATAGATTCGCCGACCAACAATTTGTTGTAGTGGTCTTTGAGCGGAAGGTTGCGGTTGCTACTAAGCGGCGTAGCGGTGACACCTAAAATATTGGCTTCTTCGTAAAACTGGAAAATTTTGCGAAAACTATTGTAGTGCGCTTCGTCGACAATCACCAAGCCTACATTTTCAATGAATTGATCATTTTCGTTGAGGCGGTTGTTGAGTGTCTCGACCATGGCGATATAACAGGTATATTCGTCTTGGTCTTCAAGGGTCTTGACTTCAGAGTTGATGACTTTATTGGCCACTTGAATGGCTGAAAGTTGCTTTGATGTCTGGATAGAAAGCTCAATGCGGTGGGTAAGGATCAAGACTTTTTTGCCCCACTTTTCAATGTATTGCTTCGCAATAGCAGAGAAAATAACGGTTTTTCCACCACCTGTCGGGAGCTGGTAAAGTAAATTAAAGTTGTTGCCGTTTTTGTGGAGTTCGTCTAGGACCTGAGAAACGGTTTTCTCTTGAAAAGGGTAAAGTTTTTTGGCTTCGTATAAATCGATGTCTAGCATTGGCAGATGGGAATTTTGCAAAAATACGGCCTTTTCCCTGATATTGCTAATTCAAACTAGGATTTCGTGAAATGTTGGAGTAAAATTCCGGTAGCAACCCCGACATTCAATGATTCGGCGTCTCCAATTCTCGGTATTGTAATTTTATTGGGAAGTATTGTTGTCAATTCAGGGCTAATGCCGCGGCCTTCGTTGCCAAGAACCAGTAATTTTACTTCATGGGCCGGAATACTTTCAAAAGCTTGGCCCTCCATAAAAGCACCGAAGGCAGTTTCACTAAATTTTTCAATAAGTGGTGCCAATTCTTGATAATGCAGTTGCACTCTAAATGCCGAGATCATGGTGCTATGTATGACCTTCGCATTGAGATAGTCAACCGTATTTGGCGAACAAAAAATATGACGGATACCATACCAATCTGCTGTTCTTATGATGCTTCCGAGGTTGCCTGGGTCTTGTATTTGATCTAATAAAATCACGGTTCCAGTTTCGTCCCAAGGGGTGGTGCTCGGATAGCGCACCAAAGCGTTGATCTTTTTTGCGGTTTTGAGCTGCGTTATTTTCTGAAGGTCGTTTGTTGAAGCGAGAAGAGTAGGGATTTCAGGGTTGTGCCAATCAGTGGCAATACTTTGTTCAATGACGACTAACTCAATTAATTCTGGGAAATAAAGCAAGAGGTCTTTGATCAACGTTTCGCCTTCTAAATAAAGGCATTGTTCAGCATCTCTATTTTTTTTGAGTTGCAAACTTTTAATGAATTTGATCTTTTGTTGACTCAGCTTTTCCAAGTGAATATTAGTTACTTTTGTATTCATGCAATTGCGCTCAAATTTACGATTATTTGCTTTGCTGGCGGTCTTGGCGATTTTGGCAGGTTGTAACTTGTCTAAAAATGTGCCACCTCAAAACTACCTGCTCTACAAGACCAACATAACGATCGTCAATCCACTCACAACTAAACTAGATCGTTACGAACTCACGCAAGTGCTCAGGCAACAACCCAATGCGCGTTTTTTCAGACTTCCTTGGAAGTTGTGGCTTTACAACAGCCTAGACTCCGCTGCCGTTGCCAACAAAAAAT
>JBEDCS010000047.1:0-8459 GCA_041176605.1 Bacteroidota bacterium | reverse complement strand
GAGTATCTCGATGACTATCAAAACAATAAAATTTACATAATCAGTCAAGAAAATTTGAAAAAGTTGATAGAAAGCTCGAAATTTGATGATTATAAAGCATTTTTCATCGATAATTACTAAGCAATCATGCTAAGAAAAGACATTTTCGGGGGTTCTAGCCAAGTTGATCAAGCTGACCGTCTCAACAAAATTGTAGCCGGAACAGAAATCAACGGAGACCTCACCTCAGATTCAAATATTCATCTCGAAGGCGAAGTAAATGGCAACGTTTCTTGTGCAGGCCGAGTTGTCATTGGTAGTTCAGGAAAAATCAATGGCAATTTGGTTTGCGTCAATGCAGAAATTGAAGGAGCCATGGAAGGCCAGCTCATGGTCGAAAATCTTCTGGTGTTGCGCTCTACTGCTCGCATCAAAGGCGATATTCAAACCATGAAGTTACACATCGAAGAAGGCGCATTTTTTGAAGGTGCTTGTGTGATGCGCGCTGGTGTAAGCACAGCAAAGCTCGACACAGAGCCGGCTTTTGACGAATAATTTGGCTTCCAACACCAATCCTTATTTACGCTTAAGTTCTGCTGCACTTCAAATGGCGGCAGTTATAGGAGGGCTTTCTTGGTTAGGATCATTTCTTGACCACAAATACAACACCCACAATTCACTCTGGACTATCATCTTAGGTTTGTTAGGTGTGGCACTCGGTCTTTATCTTGTCATCAAAGAAGTACTAGCAATCTCCAAAGAAAAGTAACTTGAAAAGAAGGTTTACGCTATTATCTTATTTACTGAGCATGTTTGCCATACATGTTGCATTTGTTCTGTTGGCATTTCTTCACATATTTAAGCTGAGCCTTAACCAAGTGCTCTTGGCCCAACTAAGCTCATTGTTTATCGTGCTTGTATCTGCAGCCATTTTATTTCTTAAAAACAACGGCAATCAAAGTGCATTTACATTTCGCTTATTGATTCTTACGACCACCCAAATGTTGGGCTATTTATCTGTTTTGTTGGCGTTCATTTATACCAATCAGGCCAATGCATTTGTTTTTTATTTGTTGGGTTTGGCGCTCTCCGTTTTGGTCATTCAAACCAGTTATATAGTCCGAAGGTTAAAATGAATTGAGAAATTCATAGAGTAGTTTTGCTAACGGTTCAAACGCTGCAAAGCTCAAAGCTTCATACTGATCAAAAACATCGTGGTAGTTTTTGTTCGGACCCATTGTATAAATAAAAAAAGCAGGCACTCCTTTCTCTGTAAAGAAATAATGATCTGAATTTGCCGCTGGGCCTCTTGATTTTACTTGTGTCAGAAAAGTACCTTGCTGATTGAGTTGAACTAATTTTTCAAACTCTTGCTTGAACAGCGTGGCATTCACTACCGTGATTCCTTCCTCTCCACTACCCATAATATCCGTATTGAGCAAAAACCGAATATTATTTAAGGGAATTAATGGATGCCCTACAAAGTAAGCAGAACCAAGTAATCCGGCTTCTTCGCCGCTAAAAGCGATGAAGGCGTAGTTGAAATTTGGGTTTCTTTGTTTTTTCAGTTGCTCGGCTAAATATAATAGCATGCCAACCCCCGAAGCATTATCGTTTGCCCCAGGGAAGTAGGTTTCTTTTCCCATACGGCCTAAATGATCGTAGTGCGCGGTTAAAACGATATAAGGTTTGGTTTTTGCATTTTCAGCAGCGGGTAAATAGCCCAGCACGTTGCTACTTTTGTAATTTTTAATAAAGGTGCTTTCTAAATGAATAGTAGCGCTTTTTGGCTGATCCTTAAACAGCGCTTCTTTAGCCGTAAATGCTGGGTAGGGTAGCGCAGTTTGACTCACGGACCAAGTGAGTTTGTTGTCTGTGATTTCAAGAACGGCTGCAAATTGCTTGAGTTCATTGAGGCGCGCCTGCATGACTTTATTGGTGTCACCTCCAAAACCAGAAGTTTTTACAACCAACATGCGGTCTGCAGGACAGGGTTTAAAGGCATTTACACTGCGATAGAGCGACTTTGTGTTGCAATAGACCAATTGGTATGGCTGTTGTGTTTGAATACCAGCAGAAGCAGGGTCCACGATAAAGTCTTTGCCCGGCTGCAGCGTATCTTTTCCGATGATGAGCAGACAAGTACCGGGAAAAGTTTGTACCGGAAAACTGAATGACTGGAAGTAGGACTTTTTCTGGAGTGGTTTTAAGCCAATATTTTGAAATTCGCGGGCAATTAACGCCGCCGCTTTCTCAGCACCTTGTGCTACGTATCCTCTGCCTGAATAGGAAGGAGAGCACAATTCTTCAATGATTTTTTTATAGGGATACGTTTGGCCAAAACTTGAGCCAAAGATCGCGAATAAGAAAATTACACTAAGCGCCTGCCGCATGGCGTCTGCAGATCTTGTATAGGAAATCTTCAACAATTTCAGATTCGGTATCCCAGTTAAAGGTTTGAGACAACTCTGTGAGCATGTTGCGCGCTGCATCCATTGTTGCGAGTTGGTCAAGTTGCTTAACCGAAGCAGAAAAATCATCGGATGAACCATCAAAAAGTTCATTGATGAATTGTAATTTTTCGTTGAGGGTAAAGGCCCCAGCAAGTGTTTCAAGTGGAAAAACGCTGCGGTTATCTCTGATGTTGGCTTCCATTTCTGCCATCCAAATGGGTTGGCTCGCAGAAAATTGAGGTTCGTAATGCGCTTCTTCGGGTGCCGGCACTTCTTCTAGAATTTCAGTCGAGCCTTGTTCTGTATCGAATGTATCTTCGTTTTGTACTTCATTAAATAGCACTTCTTCAGCAGCTTCTTCTTCGATCAGGTCCTCATCAGCGGTAATCAATTCTTCGTCAGCTTCTTCTTCGAATGCTTCTGAATCTTCTTGCTCCATCAATTCTTCTTGTTCAAAGAATTCGGTTTGCTGTTCGTCTTCAAGCACTTCTTCTTGCTCCAACACTTCTTCTTCGAATGCTTCGGCATTTTCCTCTTCTAAAGGATAAACAACAGTTTCGGCTTCAACAACTGGGTCTTCATTGGCAAAGGTGACTTCAAATTCTGGTTCAGCGCTGAGGTCAATGGCACCAAATAAGTCAATTGGTGTTTCAATTTCAGGTTGCCTGATACTTGCTGAAACTACAGGTGAAGAAACACCCAAAACGTTGGTTTCATATATTTTATAACGCATAATGACCATGCGCTCATAGAGTTCTTTAGCGTCCTCAACGAGCAATTCCATATCTTCTGGACTTAACTGACCAGATTCGAGTTTTTCAATACCAGATTCGAGGTGGCCAAGGATAGTTTTGATCATTAGAGTAGGAGTTTTTTCGGACATTGCTTATAACTTATTAATTTCGTGCAATCGGGAACCCAATTGAACCTGAACCAAAATTAGAAAACATTTCACAATCTGATTCACTGACACTATGTTTTTAGAGCAATTTAGCAAAGATAAAGGGCAACTTGGTTCAATCGAAGTCATTTGCGGATCCATGTTTTCGGGCAAGACCGAAGAACTTTTCCGAAGACTCCGTCGTGCACAATTTGCAAATCAGGCCATATTGCTCATCAAACCGAGTCTTGACGAACGCTATGCAAGTCAAGATGTAGTGAGTCATGTAGGGCAAAGTTGGGCAGCGCTTCGTTGTCAGCATTCTCGAGAAATACTAGAAAAATGGAATGGTGAACATATTGTAGCTATCGACGAAGCACAATTTTTTGACCAAGAAATTGTTGCGGCATGTGCGTCTTTAGCCAATCAAGGGGTGCGTGTCATTGTTGCGGGTCTTGATATGGATTACTTAGGCCAGCCCTTTGGCCCAATGCCTCAACTGATGGCATGCGCTGAATATGTGAGTAAAGTACATGCGGTCTGTGTCGATTGCGGTAATTTGGCGCACTTTTCTCACAGAACTGTTGCTCAAAAAGAGCAGGTGCTTGTCGGTGCGGTCGAAAAATACAAACCGCTTTGTCGTTCTTGTTACCAACAAAACAACCCATGAAACTCGCGATCCCTATTTCAGATTTCCAGCACATTTTAGGTGCCCAACTTGAAGGGGAATGCACCTCTAGTGACTTGATCCAAGAAGTCATTTATGATACCAGAAAAATCATTCGAACTTCGGGTGTCGCTTTTTTTGCGCTTAATGGCCCAAAACAATCTGGCCATCAGTACATTCAAAAAGCATATGAATTGGGTGTTCGGTATTTTGTCGTTGAAAAACTCCCACTTGAAAACTATCCGGCCGCTGTATTTTTAAAAGTCACAGATACTTTAAAAGCACTGCAAAAACTCGCTAAATCGCGAAGAGAACACATCAAATATCCTATTGTAGCCATTGCCGGTTCAATCGGTAAAACCACCGTCAAGGAATGGATCCATTATTTATTGGCAGGACAGCTACATGTGGTCAGGAGCCCTAAAAGCTATAATTCGCAATTAGGTGTTGCCCTTTCCTTATTAGAGTTGCCACTCGATGCAGATTTAGCACTCATTGAGGCGGCAGCAACAAAACCCGGTGAAATGGCAGCTTTGCAGGCCATGATTCAGCCGCAATTTGGCATCATCACTAATTGTTTGATCCGCGGCAATGAATTCAAGGACACTTCTCAATTTGAAGCTGAAATTCAAGTTTTAATGGAGGAGTGCTCTTGGGTGTTGGATGGCGAAAAGATTCAGATTGAAAATAAAATCCCCTTCGATGAGTTGGTTGAAAATATACCATTCAAAGATCCGGCAAGTATACAAAATGCAAAAATAGCGATAGCTTGTGCACTTCAATTTGGCAAAATTTCTCAGAAAAATGTCACGAGTTTACCGCGCTTGGCACTGCGGCTTGAAACAATAGATGGTGTCAATGATTCGGTTCTGATCAACGATTCATATACCCTAGATTTAGTTGCATTTGAAGGATCTTTGGCCTATCTTAAAACCCTAGCAGTTGGAAAAAAACCGATGGTTTGTTGTTACCTCAAATCGGATCAAAAGGAGCAGCAAGAAGCCATCGAAAGCCTTATTAAGGCATGTGGTATTGATGAATATTATTTTTGGGAAGGTCTCAATCAGGATCTACCTATTTTAAATAACCACGTTGTGCTCATCAAAGGGAATGACTATTTAGTCACAGAAAAATTGCTTGAAAATTGGCGTTTAAAAAAGCACAGCACAAGCGTTAGTTACGATTTGTCTGCGTTAGACCATAATTTGAAGCGATATCAGCAAATATTGCGGCCAGAAACGCAGCTGCTTGTGATGGTGAAGGCGCAAGCCTACGGAGCTGGTCACGGGCAATGGGTTGCACAGCTCTTGCGCAGTGGTGCCAATTATTTAGGCGTAGCCTATGCTGACGAAGGTCGTGAGCTCAGAAATGCTGGCGTTCAAACCCCAATTCTAGTCATGAATGCAGAACCCGATGCTTTTCAGACTTGCATAGAGGCACAATTAGAACCAGCCATTTACAGCCTTGAACACCTTGATTTATTTATTCGTCAATTGATTTCACGTGGCGTGGAGGCTTATCCAATCCATATCAAATTAGATACGGGCATGCATCGCTTGGGCATGCAACAAAAAGATATTGCGGTTCTTATAGAAACACTACTTGCCCAACCTGAAGTTCAGGTCAAAAGTATCTATAGCCACATGGCATGTGCCGATGAACCCGCCCATCCAATGAATGCCAAGCAAATCGAGTTATTTGAGCAATTGAGCCAACAAATCATGTCTGCTTTGCCTTATCCGGTATTGCGACATTTACTGAATTCTGAGGGAGCAGCGCATTTTCCAGCAGCACAATACGATATGGTCCGTTTAGGAATCGGCCTTTTTGGGATCAACCATGACCCTCAGTTTGCCGGCCAATTAAGGCCTGTGTTGTCTTGGAGAAGTAGCATTTCGCAAATAAAATCGCTAGAACCTGGTGCCTGTGTAGGCTATGGTTGCAGCCAACGCATACAATACAAGCAAAATATGGCCATCATTCCGGTTGGGTATGCCGATGGTTTTAAAAGAAGTCTGTCTGAGGGAACAGGAGGCGTTTATATCAATGGCCAGTTTTGCCCAACAATTGGACGGGTTTGTATGGATATGATTATGGTCAAGGTTCCCGACGAGGTCGGATTACAAGACGAAGTTGAAATCATTGGGCCCCATCAAACCCTTCTTGACTTTGCCGAAGCAGCACATACAATACCTTATGAAATACTTACAAGTATCTCACCTCGTGTACAGCGAACCTATACGAATGACTAAATTTGCTTAATTTTAAAATAAAAAAAATGAAAGTCCTATTCTCTATTTTGTTTGTCCTATCTGGCTTTATGGCTATGGCACAACAACCATCTTACGCACAAGAACAAGACACTACCAAATACCTCATCACCAGAAACAACGGCGTTGAATATGTGGGTCAGATCATTTCAGACGACGGCCGTGAGATCCTCTTAAAAACAGAACAATTAGGAAATATCTACATTCCAAAATCTGATGTCAAGAGCATTACCAAGGTTGACCTCCAAAACGATTACAGAGCCGGAGAATTCTTAGGTCAAGGTGTATTCACCACACGTTATCAATTCACTACCAATGCTTTTCCAATTCAAAAAGGAGAAAACTACGCAATGGTCAATCTTTATGGCCCCGAAGTTCATTTTTCTGTGGCCCAGAATTTTAGCGTGGGCGTAATGGCTACTTGGATCGCAAGCCCAATCGCACTGGCGTTTAAATACACCATCCCAACCCAAAATCCTAAATTGAATTTTGGTCTCGGAACCCTTCTTGGTTCTTCGGGCTATTTCAATCAAGGTAAGGGATACGGTGGTTTACATTGGGCCATGGCAACCTATGGCACGCGCCGCACCAACGCTACGCTTTCTTTGGGTTATGCCTATTTCAATTCAGGCTTTAATTTTATCAATAACAATACTTATTATACTCCAGGCACCTATGCTGCGGTACTTCAGCAAGGCAATTATTCTTTTCCTATACCAGAAACCATCAACTACCAAAACGAAATTGGGAACTTTCAATCGCCAATAATAGGTATTTCAGGAATTACTGCAGTAGGCAAAAAGGCAAGTTTTGTTTGGGATGCTATGATCATTACTGGAAATACAAGAAAAATATTTGATTATCAACCGATAGACTATTATTATGATCCAGTTACCTTTCAACCAAGCTATGTTGTCTACGGCGACCCATTTGCTGAAGTGAAAGCAACCAATGTTATTTTTATGCCAGGAATGCGTTTTCAGAAAGACCAAAACAGAGCTTTTCAGGTTACCCTCGCTGGCATTATTGGTAAAAGAGAAGTAAAAACCAGTACGGAAAACTATACCAATAATTATTCTTTTCCAGTCCCAATGCTCAGTTGGTTTTATAAGTTTTAAAATGGATAGTACCCAGGATCAACTCTTTCAAATCATCAAGTCAAAGTTGGCTCCTGGCGATGCCTTGGGTTATGTATTGAGTGAAACCCTGCACATCAGCATGGATGCCGCTTATCGCCGCATGCGCAACGAAACAGCCCTTACCATCGATGAAATCAAAAGACTTTGCAAAACATTTGACATTTCTTTTGACGCGCTCATTCAGCAGCAGAAAAGCAATGTCATTTTCCGATACACCCCGCTGAATGCCTATGATTTTTCATTAGAGTCATATCTAGAGGGTATTTTAGATGCTTTTGAGCGCCTCAAACACCTCGAGGATCCGAGAATCATGCTGACTATCAACAACACGCATTTTTTTCAGTTGTTGAACTTTCCGCAATTGGTGCGCTTTAAATTGTTTTTTTGGGCCAAAACACATTTGCAAATCCCCGACTACAAAGACGTACTATTTCGCCATGAAAAGACAACTGAAAGAGCTTTTGAACTCGGCAAATCAATATTACAAGCCTATAATACCATACACTCGATTGAAATTTTCGACCCTGAATTGATGCGTGGTTATCTTCGACAAATCCTCTATTACTATAAATCCAATCAGTTCGAAGACCCACAATACGCATTGTTTCTTTGCGACCGTCTCTTGATGTTTTCCGCACACTTGCGCGAGCAAGCAGATCACGGTAAAAAATTCATCTACGGCACCCAAATTCCGGCAAGCGGCAATCGCTTTGAGATGTATTTCAACGAAACCATAAATGCTGACTCGGCATTTTACTATGAAAGCAAGGACAAACAAGGATTATTCTTGAGCCACAACATCATGAACTATTTGCAGACCACAGATCCGCAATATGTCCAGGATGCCAAGCAGGTCATCGACAAACAATTGGCCAACTCAAGCCTCATCTCAGAGGTAAACGAGAAGGAACGCCGCAACTTTTTTGCTGAATTTGAAAGAACCATTGGTTTGTTTAGAAAAAAGATAGAAGCCGACCTCGAATTTCATTCCTAGTTGCGAAAAATGCAACTCAAAACTTTTTAGACCCGTAATTCAGTTTTATAGACCGTACATTTTGACCTTCCTTTGTC
>JBEDCS010000046.1:0-18895 GCA_041176605.1 Bacteroidota bacterium | reverse complement strand
ATGATGAATGGCTGGTATTTCAAAAATCCTGAATTTCAAATGAATGGATTACTTGGAAAACGCGCACATTACACCAAAGAAATCCTGACCTGGTATTTAAAAGGAACCATTAATTATTTTGGCTCAGCTAATAGGAATGGGAGTCTTGTCCCTGAACAAATACAAGACCCACAAATACCAATTCAGACCCTGACACAACTCCAGGCTTTTGATTTTGGCGTAGTGCCTGGTGTGGCTTATGTCAATCGCAAAAATAATTGGCAACTTGGCGGCTGGCTTGGGCTTGGGCCGGTCATTCAAATCAAAGGCTATGAAACCCCCGATTATTCTAAGTTATTTCTAGGGCTTGCACCACGTTTTGACATGCGCTTTATGGGTGGATATTCGTCAGATGAACGTTTCTTCTTTATTGTCACGGATTTTGACAACAAGAGCATCAGATATAATGAACTAAATTATCGCCAGCTCTATTATGCCATCAAATTTGTAGCGGGCTTTAGGTTCGGAGTCTCGAAAAAATAATTGCTATTTGAGCGGGAAGAATTCTACCTTTTGATTTCTACAAGTAATTATAATTGAAAAGTTATTAGGCGCGTTTTGTAAGTCAATAATGTTGCCGTTTTTGCCTTTTATTCGATTTTCAATTTGCTTTTCTTCACCTTCAAATGAAATTTCGAAGTCCTCATTGCCGTTATATTGAATGGCATATTGTTGTGCACCTATTGGAATTAAACTCACAAAGCAAAGTTCTTTTGAAAGTTCTTTTTTTGGATAAATAAGCCCAACTTTTTTCTGAATTTCTCTTGGTCTAAATGATACGTCTGAAGCTATTTTCTGATCTTGGAATTCAAAGGGCTTACTTTTTTGCGGATCGAGGTTCCAGACCCTCACGTAATCTACTTGGAAGTTTGCTGGAAATTGTGTTTGATCGTTGGGCCCCGGATTAAAAGCATAGCCGTCGCGGGCTACAGCTAAATTCACGATGAGGTTCATGGCTGTTTGAAAGTCGCTATTAAAATGTGACACCGGTGTCCCATTGACGAAATAGGTCAAGGAATTAGGCAACCAAACTCCAGAAAAAATAAGCGTATCTCCGGTGAGTTTTGGCGCCATGCCTACCCATCCCCCCCAATCTTTTTTAATGCCAAATTTGTTTTTCACGTAATCTTTGCGCTGAGGTAAATGGATGTCTACGTGGATGTCATATGGGCGCTCACCTTTCATCTCCATGAAATCAATTTCATCTTTTTGGTTCTGGCCATATAGCCAAAAAGCCGGCCAAAGCCCTTGTCCATCTGGCACTATTGCCCTGCATTCAAAATAACCGTAACTAAAGGTATCTTTACTCCAAAGGCAAGAGGTAAGGTAATCGAGATAAACTGAATCATTCTTGATATCAATCTTTAAATCCCGAGCTTGTTCTTGGTTGATCATCCAATTCTCAACCTTAGCTTTTTTACCATATTGATCTGCCGTAAGTTGTAGCCAGCCATTTTGAACATGAATCATTTCTGGTGTAGACCACTGGCTTTGATCGAGCAGTAGGCCTCCCCATGGATATCTTGGAATCCATCGATTTTGATCAATGGTAGCATTTGAAAATTCATCACCAAATTGGTAATGCCAGGTAAGTACGGTGTCGGTTTTAAATTGAAATAAAATGGGTTTGAGCTGGGCGCTCAAACCAAAAGTGATAAGTAGAAAAAATAAGATTAGATGTTTCATTTTAATACTCAATTCATCAATTCAATATTTTATAAAGATGTTTTTTGCTTCCGTAAAGAAACGCAGCGCTTCCCAGCCTCCTTCGCGCCCAACGCCTGAAGCTTTGACACCGCCAAAAGGAGTGCGGAGGTCTCTGACTAGCCATGCGTTTACCCACACAATCCCGGCTTGTACTAAATCTGCGACGCGATGGGCTCGTTTGAGGTCGTTTGTCCAGACTGTTGCCGCTAAGCCGTATTGGGTAGAATTGGCCATTTCGAGCACTTCCTCCTCAGTATCAAAAGGTGTGAGTGTTACCACAGGTCCAAAAATTTCTTCTTGATTGGTACGGCATTGGTAATGCAAACCTTCAATAATGGTTGGTTCAATATAATAGCCTTCTGCATGTTCACCAGTTAAAACTTTGCGCTTGCCCCCACAGAGAATGGTGCCTCCTTCTTCTTTGGCTAATTCGATGTAGCTCAATACTTTTTCCATATGTGGTTTGGATACGACTGCCCCGAGTTTGGCTTCAGGATCTTGCGGAAACGAAACTTTGCTTTTTGAAACAGCAGCTACAAATGCTTCTTTGAAAAGTTCGTAAATAGGCCGCTCAATAAAAATTCTTGAACCACATAAGCAGATTTGACCCTGGTTGGCAAACGACGAACGAATGGTAGTGCTGAGTGCCTCTTTGAAGTCGCAATCGGCAAAAATGATATTTGGGTTTTTACCACCAAGTTCCAATGATAGCTTTTTGAACATTGGCCCTGCAGTTTGGGCAATGTATTCACCGGTTTTGGTGCCGCCAGTAAAAGAAATGGCTTTAATTTTTGGGTGTTTCACGATGGCATCACCAACATTTGGCCCAGTGCCGTGTAAGATATTGAGCACACCGTCGGGCATCCCGGCTTCCTTGGCAATTTTGCCAAGCATAAAAGCGGTGTATGGTGTTACTTCAGAAGGTTTGGCGATGACACAATTACCCGCAGCTAAGGCTGGAGCAATTTTCCATGAAAATAAATAGAGTGGAAGATTCCAAGGTGAAATACAGCCCACAACCCCAATTGGCTTACGGGTGGTATAATTAAAACCTATGCCTTCCATTTGATGGGATTCAGAAGCAAAATGTTCAATGGCTGTTGCAAAAAAATGAAAGTTAGAAACTGCTCTTGGTATGTCAACATGCTTGGCTAAACTCACGGGTTTGCCGTTATCTTTTGATTCAGCCGCAACAAAGGCGTCCATGTTTGCTTCGATGCCTTCGGATAGTTTTCTAAGAATGGTAGCGCGTTGTTCAACCCCCATACCTGACCAAATTGGAAAGGCTGCTTCTGCTGCTGCTACGGCAACTTCAACATCGGCTGCACTTGAATCTGGAATTAAAGAATATACTTTTCCGGTAGCAGGCTCGAAATTATCGATATAGGTTCCGTTGAGTGGCGCGACATATGTGCCATTGATAAAATTGCTTAGTTTTTCCATCGTATTACAAATGTAGCATATCTAATGAGAGGTTTTGATACCTTTGCCGTATGAAAATCAGTGAAGCACAAGCAAAGGTTGATCATTGGATCCAAACTTTGGGGGTGCGTTATTTTAACGAGCTCACCAACACCGCTATCTTAATGGAAGAGGTAGGAGAACTTGCGCGCATCATGGCCAGACGCTATGGCGAACAATCTGAAAAAGAAAGCGACCGCAACAAAGACCTCGGTGATGAAATGGCCGACATCCTTTTTGTATTGTGTTGCTTGGCCAATCAGACCGGCATCGATTTAGAACAAGCGCTTGAAAAAAATCTCGAGAAGAAAACACAGCGCGATGCGCAAAGACACCTCAATAATCCCAAATTAACAGATGGAACAACTCAATAGTGTTCGAAAAACTTTGCGTTCAACCCAAGGTGTTTTAGTCAATGCGCTTTTAGCTCAATACGAAATGCATCTTTGGCCTTTATTTGAAGAACATGTGCCGCAACCCGAAGAAGGATCACCTCGCGCGATCCTTTTGTGCAAAGATGACCAACAAGCCAGGGCAATACACGCGCAGTTTGCCCAATTAGCAAAAGCCAAAGACCTCACAGTTGACCTCATTGTAGAGAAAGGAAACAAACTTCAACAGCGAAACGATTTATTTGATGGCACCGAAATCATCGTCGGTACTACACGCCGCATGGCTGAGTTGTATTTCCAGAATGGATTCAATATTAAAAAGCTCAAACTATTTGTAATCCTTGAACTTGACCAGCACATGCGTCAGGGGCACAAAGGTTACATTGTACGCATGACCGAAAGCTTGCCTAAGTGCAAAGTTTTATTCTTTAGCGCCAACGCTGATGAGGAGCGTACATTTGGTTACCTAGATGAGTTTTTCCCGAACATTCAGCAACTTGAGTTGTCTGAAGAAGCATGAGAACTGAGGAAATGTTGAAAGGGCTGAGGCCCGAAATTCAAAAAGAAAAAACAGAAGTCACTGAAATTGAACTTTTTCAAAACGAAGTACTTAGACCCATCCTTAAGTTTCAGCACGACCTTTGGCTCTTAGAATGGCAGCAAAACGCCATCTTTCTTGTCGTCAAATCTTTGAATAATCAAACTGAGCAGCGCAAGATGCTACAAATATTATTCTCTAAAAACCCTGGTTTGGTTCAGCGTTATATTGGCATGACGGCTGGTTATTTCACGCTTACTGAATTTCAGTACTATTTGGAAACCAAAAATGAAGTAGATAAAAGAATCAAGGAGCTTTTACTGACCAGATTTCTATCGTACTAAACCATATCAAAAGCTGCGATAAATACAGGTTCTTTCGGAACATAGGCACCCCTAAAAACAACATCAACTTCAGCCACACCAATCAGTTTGTGTAATAAGCCCCAATTGAATTGTTGTTTAGCCTGCTGATAAAGTTGGTCACGGGTGTCATTCCACCATAGCATAGAATGGAGTTTTTCTTTGGCCAAAATGGCTTCGAAAAGCGCATCAACATCCTTGATGTCCCCGGACGGATTACAAACTACTTCAGGAACCAGAAAGGTGTGCTCTTTAGGTTGGATCAGGCGATTGATGAAAGGAATAAACGGAAGTATTTTGACTTGAGTACCACCGAATTTACCAGGCAAGCGCTGTATTTCCCAGCGCACCTTATGAAACTTGGCAAATGCAAGTAAACTACCTTGCGCATCGCGCAGACAAGCCAGTTCACCTTCTTCAAAAAAGTAGGTAAAATAACCCGTAAAGTGTTCATAGGATTGCGCAATGATCCTGCGGTGTTCGGCTGAAATCGGTTCAAGGCTTAAATGCTTATTTTCTTTCGGAAAAAGCCTACTATAAGATTGGGTTGCTAATTTGGCTTTGGTCTGAAAACCAAATGTCTCACTCATCCATTTGCTTCTGACATTCTTAGCGTCTATATAAGCATAGCAATAGCTATCAGCACCCCCATGGTTTTTTTCTAAATCTTGAAAAACTTCTTCAATTTGAACTTTTAGAACAGACTTCGGATTCATGCGTGCTTTTCCTTTAGATTGAAATTTTGAGTCAAAAGAAAAGTAGCGCAAATAAAGACCAAAAGGCCGTTTGCAAAAAGTAATATTGGCAATGAGCTGTTCGCGCCTGCGCAATGAAAAACTCAAAGGATTATCGGTATGCGCCACACTTTGAGCAACATCAAGATGCTTGTATTTAGCGCCATTAGTTCCAAGAACTGTACGCTCAAACAAGCGTATTAAGTCTGGGCTAATCTCCGCAGAAAGTTCAAATTTCATAAATGAAATTTAAATAAAATTTTCGGTTTGCAGCCAAGTCAACAAAGCTCCTTGTTGGTCCTTGAGTAGCGTGTGGCAAGTAGTCACTTTGTTTTCATACAGCGCTTTTTGGGTCGACTTTCCCCATGCGACAACTATTGCATTTGGCGCAAGCTTATTGACTTGAAAAAAGGCAGTGACATTGCTCGGAGAACTGAAAACATAGACCTGATGGTCTTCAATTAATAGTTTCTTACACTTGGTTTGGTAAACCTGTATGATGGTTTTATGTTGGAGCGGCACATATTTAGCATAGGTACCTAATGAGCTACTTGAACTTGGAAATAATACAGAGCGATTGGCTCTCCAGTCATTGAAACGGGCGGCCTCTAGATCAGGGTTGCCCGACTCTTCAGCTATAAATACTGCGTTTAGGTCGAAATTTTCTTTGAGTTTTCTTGCGGTTTCTTTTCCTGCAACAGCAATGAGCGGGCTTGGCTTGCAATTTTGAAGATAAAACGCCGCTGCTCTTATACTTCCGAAGAAAGTAATAGCTGTAGGCTCAGGGCAAGCAAATGGAAGTGCTTGAAAATCAATAAGTGACTGAGCGGTTAATTTGTTTTCTGCAACAAGAGCTGCCAATGCTGGGCTTAAATCTTGGAAATCTTTGGAAATGAAAATAGGTTTCATGGCTGAGCATTCAAATGCGCAACAATTTGCTGGACTTGACTTCCTGACTCAAAGCGATAAAACTGAGCGGCAACTTGCGCACTTTTAGAATGCGCCACATATACAGCGTCATCAGCCACGTAAACACCTAAAGGTAATTGACAACCGCCATCCATTGCTTTGAGAACGCCGCGTTCTAGTTCAATGATATTGGCCACGTCCGGATGATGCAATTTTTTGAGCACCTCAATTGTACTAAGATCATTTTGTCGTGTTTGCAATCCAAGTACACCTTGTGCTGGAGCTGGCACAAAAGATTTTGGATCTAAGACCTTAGTTTGTAAATCAATTAAATTAAGTTGAAGCCGACTTACGCCCGCATTTGCTAACAAAATAGCGTCGTAGTTGCCTTGGCGTAATTTATCGATTCGTGTTGGCACGTTGCCACGCAATTCTTCAATTTGTAAATCAGGGCGCAAGGCTTTGATGATCGCTTTACGACGTGCTGATGAGGTGCCAATGGTTGCGCCAAATTTTAAACACCAGAGCTGTTTGGGATCTTGCGCAGCCGAATTCATGAGTAATAATTCAGAGGGGTCTTCACGGTAAGACACAGCCGCGATACACAAACCTTCTGGTTGGCTTGTTTCAAGGTCTTTGTGCGAATGTACGGCAAGATCTACCTCGTTGTTAAGGAGGGCATTTTCGATTTCTTTGGTAAAAAATCCTTTGCCTTCAAGCTTGTCGAAGCTGAGGTCTTGAATGCGATCACCTTGTGTAATGATGATTTTGAGTTCAACCGTGCAATTGATAGCTTCGAGTTGCCCTTTGACAAAATGGGCTTGCCACAAAGCAAGATCACTGCCTCGGGTGCCGATGCGAATATGGGTTTTAGTCGACATGGTTCAGGATAATTTCCTTGGCCAGTTTCATCGGGCCACTGATGTATTTTTTTTCGAGGTAGTTTATTATTTTTTCGAGCACTTCTTTGGATTGTGGGTCAAGTGCCTCGAGGTCTTCTTTGAAGACTTGGTCATAGGCAGTTGATTTGAGTGCCTTTACTTGTGCTGGAACTACCCTCATGGCCAACTCTACTTTTCTTTCACGGATGAGGTGTTGAAATTCGAAAAGTGCTTGGTCAATAATTTCTTCTACTTGAGCTAACTCTTTGGAGCGCTCCTTGACGTTCTCGTTGGATATTTTTTGTAAATATTCAATGGAAAGATATTTGACCTTGTTGGTCTTGAGAATATTGGCGTCTAAATCCTGGGGAATAGCGAGGTCAATGATAATTTTTTCTTGGGTTTCTCCTTGCAGCAATTGTGCATAGAGCTCAGGGGTAATGATTACGCCCTCCGCTGCTGTACATGTGATCAGGACATCAAAACCGCTGGTATAACTTGAGATTTCTGAAAGCGTATGTCCACTACCTTTGAGTTCTTCTGCCAATTTTTGCGCATTAGAAAGCGTGCGATTGAAGACCTCAAATTTTTTGAAACCATGCTTTTTCAAGAAGCGCCCCATGGTGGTGTTGGTGACACCTGAACCAACGATGAGTATTCTGGCGTCGAGCGGAATGTTGAGTTGCTTCAGGTATTGATAGGCTAATGAGACAACTGAAACAGGTTTGGTTGAAATGCTCGTTTCGGTATAAACTAACTTTGCTGTTTCAATCACTTTTTTCATGAGCAAGCGAATGAGTTCGCCAGTTAAAGAAAGCGATTGACAATATTCATAGGCCAAACGCACTTGTGTGATGATTTCACGCTCACCTATAATCATGGAGTCTATGGAAGACGCTACAGACAATGCGTGTTTAACAGCGTTTGTCCCGGAATAGGTTTCAGCTTTTCTAACGAATTCTTCGAGTTGAATAGGAACAAGTTTTGGATAGAGTTCTTGAAGAATGCGTGTTAAAAAAACAGTGTCGAGGTCTTGGTCTTTGACAAAACTGATTTCAACACGATTACACGTAGACAAAAACATCAGTTCGCTGAGCCCTAGAGAAGTTTTGAGTTGTTGCAGCTGAGTGATTTGCGCCTCCTTTTCAAGGTGCAGAAGACCAATCTTGTTGACGTCAAGTTGGCGATGCGTGAAGGCGATAATATGAAGTTCTTGCAACAAAGGATCAAACTTTGGCACAAAGCTACACGCTATCTTGTTTTCATTTGTCATTGCAGTGTCATAAATGCTAATTTAGAATGTATTCAAATAGCCCGAAAAAACTAAATTTGTGCCCATATGAAAGGACCATACAAAGCCATTTTATTTGACCTCGGAGGCGTACTTATTGATATTGATTATCAAGCAACTGAGCGTGCATTTATTGACTTAGGGGTTAATGATTTTGCAGCGCGCTATACCCAGTTTGCACAAGAAGATTTATTTGATCTATTTGAAACGGGTCAGATTTCACCACAACACTTTATCAATAAATTATTGCCAATAACAAGTCCAGGCACAAGCCCAAATCAAGTTTACGCAGCTTGGAATGCCATGTTAGGTCAATTTCCGCCTGAAAAAATCGAATTTTTATTGACGATTTCAAAGACGACGCCCATTTTTATGCTGAGCAATACCAATGCCATCCATTGGGATATCGTGATTCAGCGCTGGAAAAATAG
Source organism: Bacteroidota bacterium (assembly GCA_041176605.1). Lineage (GTDB taxonomy): Bacteria > Bacteroidota > Bacteroidia > Flavobacteriales_D > Crocinitomicaceae > UBA952. Next base: position 10,150 of record JBEDCS010000046.1, on the reverse strand, counting down.
TTGCAAACTGACTTTAGATCAAGTTTTTCAAACCATCTTTTTGTCTCATGAAATCAAGCGACGAAAACCACATCCAAGTACATTTGATTGGGTATTGGAGCAAATGGGAATGAAGCCAGCTGAGGTATTGTTTATTGACGACAGCCCACAGCATGTCGAGGGTGCTAAATTAGCTGGTCTGAACGCGGTGTTGTATGAGCCAGGAAAACCGCTAGCACCTTATTTTTCTTGACAAATTTCAACCAATAAACCGTTGGTGCTTTTCGGGTGTAAAAATGCAATGCGCTTGTTGTCTGCACCATCTTTGGCTATTTCATGAATCAAGTTAAAACCTACTTTTTGTAGCCTTTGAATTTCGGCCTCTATATTTTCAACCTCAAATGCGACATGGTGAAAACCCGGCCCATTTTTACTCAAAAACTTTGCAATGGGGGAGTCGGCATTTGTTGCCTCAAGCAACTCAATTTTAGATTCGCCGACCTCAAAAAAGGCGGTCATTACGCCCTCCGAAGCTACACCTTCTCTTTTGTAACATGTTGTGTTCAATAACGCTTCGAAAAGTGGAATGGATTGCTCTAAATTTTCTACGGCGATGCCGAGGTGCTCAATGCGTTTCATGGAACGTCTATTTTGATGAATTTTTCGGATTTGTTGTCGTAGTTGATAAAATAAACACCGCTGACAAAGTTGGTGCAGTCAACTACATTGTTGAACCCCGTTTTTAAAAGATTTCCATAGGCGTCATAGATCTCAAATTTTGTTTTGACGGCCTTACCATTTGTTTTAAAATAGAGATTTTGGTGCACTTTGGCCGGGCTAAAGGAAACAGCTGTTGCATTGGAAACAAAACTTGTACTGGGTGATACCCGCGCTTTGCCAGAATTATCTGTTTGACTCACCCGAACGATATTTTTACCCGAATGTGGGCTGAGTTGAAATATATAATTATTAGCGCCTTTCTGTCCTTTTCCTTTTACCTGACCAACTTCTACCCAGCGCCCCCATTTATATTGTTCTATAGTGTAATCAAGGCTCGCATTTTCATTGGTGGTGGTCCAGGTCAATAAGCCATCTTTTTGGGCTTTAATTTGGCTGCATTCAAAGGTGCTTTTGGGCAGTAAAACTTCTGGATTAATGAAGCGAGGCTCGCAACCACTGGCGTGTTCTAGTACTACAAAAACTTGTTCGCCTTTTCGTAAATGAAACAATTTAAAATCAATTTCGAAATGTGAAGTTTGGATAACGGCCGGAAGTATTTCGCCGTTGACAAGTACTTTTGAAATACAAAATCCAAAGCCGTCTGGCATTGGGGGATTATTCACAAGTAAGTTTTTGTCTTGATAGGTACCCTCCAGTGACAACAATTGAGTTTGGGCAAAAGGCTTGCACCAAACAACAACAAAGATGAATAAGATAAGAATTCTCAAAAACATAATTCAATCCGCTATTACAAAGATAACAGGATTCGGTACCTTTCTGTTAAATTTGCAGCATGACATACGATTACATCAAAGCCTTGCACCTTATTTTTATGGTCAGTTGGTTTGCTGGTTTGTTTTATATGGTCCGCCTTTTAATCTATTTCAGGGAGGCAGCAGACAAACCCTTAACTGAAAAACAAGTCCTACAGCCACAGTTTATTATTATGATGCAAAGACTATGGTGGATCATCACGACTCCAGCGATGATCTTGACTGTTATTTTTGGGCTTTGGATGCTCTTTTTAAATGCGGATTATTTACTGAAAGCACCATGGATGCATTTGAAACTCGGATTTGTGGGCCTCTTATTAATATACCATTTTTACACGCAGAAAATGCTCCGTTCTTGTCAAAAAGGAGCCATCAATTGGAATTCAAACCGCTTGAGAATTTGGAATGAGGTGGCCACCTTGTTTTTAGTCAGTATTATCTTTCTAGTGGTCTTGAAAAACCAACTTTCATGGATCAACGGAACTGTCGGATTCTTTGGTGTTGGAATTCTTTTAATGCTTGGCATCAAATTATACAAGAAATTGAGGAAAAGTAAGCCCTGATTGTTCAAAAATTAAATTGTTTCTTTAGAAAGTTTGACTACCTTTGCAAAAATTTTTTTCGCTAATACGCTTAAACAGATTCAAATGCAGCAAGCAGGTAGGTTAACGTCACTTTTGCAATACATCCTTTTCGCATTGTCTTTCATTGTCTTTCAACCAGTTGCGCGTGCATCCGAAGAAGGCAATTTCAATGTAGGCGAAATGATTATGCATCACATTAAAGATGCACACGAGTGGCATATTGCTGGCCCTGAACACGGTGGCACCAGCATCTACTTACCAGTCATTCTTCATGACAACGGTTTCAAAATCTTCAGCTCAAAATATTTTTATCACGGTCAAGAAGTCGAAGTAAAAGTAAACGATAGTACTTCTTACCATTTTATGGAAGGTGTGGGCCCGGCGAAAGGATATGGTCTATACCACGAAGAAATTTACAAATTGAATCACGAAGGCAAGTTGCATTTTGAAGGTGAGCATCCACACAATGCTACTCCAACAGACCTCTCCATTACCAAAAACGTGGCTTCTTTACTTTTCGGTTCGTTATTGATTCTGATTATCATGTTGTCTGTTGCGCGTTTCTATCGCAAAAATGGCGCAGTGGCACCAAAAGGTTTGGCTAAATTTTTAGAGCCCCTCATTGTAATGGTTCGAGATGACATCGCCAAAGCAAATATCGACCACCACAAGTATCACAGATACGTGCCTTATTTACTAACGATCTTCTTTTTTATCTGGATCAATAATATGCTTGGTCTTATTCCAATCATTCCGGGTGGTGCTAACCTTACAGGAAATATCACCATCACTTTATTCTTAGCGTTCTGTACTTTACTCGTGACAGTCTTCTCTGGAAATAAAAATTATTGGGGACACATTTTCTGGATGCCAGGTATCCCAGTTCCTATGAAAATATTCATGATTCCAATCGAATTGATTGGTATCCTTACAAAGCCTTTTGCATTAATGATCCGTTTGTTTGCTAACATCACAGCCGGACACATTATTGTTTTAGCCTTGATTTCAATCATCTTCATCAACAAAAACGTAGCATGGGCAGGTTTGTCTGTGCCAATGGCTTTGTTTATTTCGGTGCTTGAAATCTTAGTTGCTTTCCTTCAAGGTTTCCTTTTTGCAATGCTTTCAGCGTTGTTTATCGGAGCAGCTGTTGAAGAAGCACACCATTAATTAGTAACCTTTTAAATTAAATACAATGACAGGAATGTTTGGTAGTATTGCAGCAATCGGAGCTGGTTTGTCAGTTCTAGGCGCAGGTCTTGGAATCGGTCGTATCGGTGGTTCTGCAGTAGAAGGTATCGCCCGCAACCCAGAAGCAGCAGGTAAAATTCAAACTGCGATGATTATCGCAGCTGCGCTTATCGAAGGTGTTGCATTGTTCGGTGTAGTAGTTGGTCTACTAGGAGCAAAAGCGTAAATCTTTAAAGGAAACCATGACGGTTGGTTATGGTTTCCTTTTAACTTTTAAAAAACACACAAAATGGATTTAATATTACCTGATTTTGGTTTATTAGTTTGGACAGGCTTAGTATTCTGCCTCCTACTTTTTTTACTTGCAAAATTTGCATGGAAACCAATTTTATCTGCTGTTAATGCCCGTGAAGAGAAAATTTCTGAGGCCCTAGCTTTAGCTGAAAAAACCAAAGCAGAAATGCAGGCTTTGAAAGCAGAGAACGATCAAATTCTTAAAACAGCACGTGCTGAGCGCGATGCTATTTTGAAAGAAGCAAAAGAAGCGGCTAACGGAATGGTTGAAGAAGCAAAAACGAAAGCTAAAGATGAAGCGGCTAAAATCGTAGAGTCTGCTCGTCAAAATATTTCAAGTGAAAAAGCTGCGGCAATGGCTGATTTAAAAAACCATGTAGCGGCTCTTTCTTTAGAGATTGCAGAAAAAGTTATTCGTCAAGAACTAAGTGCTGACGACAAACAAAAAGCGCTTGCCGACAAGCTCGCGACTGAAATCAAAATGAACTAAGCTCATGAAGTCAACAAAGTCAGCTGGCCGTTACGCGAAAGCACTTCTTGAATTGGCATTAGACCAAAACAAGGTTGAGCTTATCGAGGCAGACATGCTTCAATTAATTAAGTTGGCCAATGAAGCGCATGATTTCCAGATTTTTATCAACTCGCCACTCATTCAGATTGAGAAAAAGGTTGCTGTGATCAAAGAGATATTCAAAGATTTCAACGAAACCACTTTGAAATTTCTAGAGCTTGTAACAAATAATGGTCGCGAAGCCGCAATGATTGCAATTGCAGAGCAATTTATTGCTCAATTGATGGCTCACAGAGGAATCGTTCCTGTTACTATCATTAGTGCTCAAAAACTTGAAGATAAAACGAAAGCAGAAATTCTTTCGAAAATCAATGGTGTTGTCAATGGCACACCGCTCATCACCGAAGAGGTTGATGCAACACTCATCGGAGGATTCATCGTTCGCATGGGTGACCAACAAATCGACGCGTCAGTTGCTAGTCAACTACAACGCATGAAACAACAATTTGTATAATCGTCAATTGACAAAAAATAAGTAAAAATGGCAGATATTAAACCAGCAGAAGTTTCCGCAATTCTAAGAGAACAACTCTCAGGATTCCGCTCAGAAGCAGAATTACAAGAAGTTGGAACGGTACTTCAGGTAGGAGATGGTATTGCACGCATTTACGGAATGAATGGAGTGCAATATGGTGAACTTATTGAATTCGATGGTGGAATGCAAGGAATTGCACTTAACCTTGAAGAAGATAACGTAGGAGCTGTATTGCTAGGTAGATCTTCTGGTGTAAAAGAAGGTGATACCGTTCGTCGTTTAGGTAAAATTGCTTCTGTAAAAGTAGGTGATGGAATGGTAGGCCGTGTTGTAGATACACTTGGTCAACCAATTGATGGTAAAGGCCCAATTCAAGGTGAGCTTTATGAAATGCCAATCGAGCGTAAAGCTCCAGGTGTTATCTTCCGTCAGCCAGTAACAGAACCTTTACAAACAGGTATCAAGGCTGTTGACGCCATGATTCCGATCGGTCGTGGACAACGTGAGTTGATCATCGGTGACCGCCAAACCGGTAAAACTACTGTAGCTATCGATGCAATTATCAACCAACGCGAGTTTTATGACCGCGGTGAGCCAGTTTACTGTATTTATGTCGCTATTGGTCAGAAAGGATCAACTGTTGCCGGTATTGTTAAGAAATTAGAAGATGCAGGTGCAATGGCCTACACAACTGTAGTTGCTGCAAATGCTTCAGATCCTGCTCCAATGCAGTTTTACGCGCCAATGACGGGTGCTGCAGTAGGTGAATATTTCCGCGACTGTGGAAAACCAGCACTTATTGTTTATGATGATTTATCTAAGCAAGCGGTTGCTTACCGCGAAGTATCACTCTTACTTCGTCGTCCGCCGGGTCGCGAGGCATATCCTGGTGACGTATTCTACCTTCACTCTCGTTTATTAGAGCGTGCTGCGAAAGTTATTGCCGATGACAACATTGCTAAGCAAATGAATGACCTTCCTGCTTCTTTGAAAGACAAAGTTAAAGGTGGTGGTTCACTCACGGCACTTCCAATTATTGAAACACAAGCAGGAGACGTTTCTGCTTATATCCCAACTAACGTAATCTCGATTACAGATGGGCAAATCTTCCTCGAGTCTGACCTATTCAACTCAGGTATTCGCCCGGCAATTAACGTAGGAATTTCTGTATCACGTGTAGGTGGATCAGCTCAAATTAAGTCAATGAAAAAAGTTGCGGGTACATTAAAGCTTGATCAAGCTCAGTACCGTGAACTTGAAGCATTTGCTAAGTTTGGTTCTGACCTCGATGCTGCAACTAAATCAGTTCTTGATAAAGGAGCGCGTAACGTTGAGATTTTGAAACAACGCGAAGGAGATCCATACCCAGTAGAAAAGCAAATTGCAATTATCTATGCTGGTGTTAAAGGCTTAATGCAAGTTGTTCCAATCAACAAAGTGAAAGAATTCGAAAAAGACTACTTAACTGTACTTGAAGCAAACAATGCTGACACTTTGGTAGCTTTGAAAGCTGGGAAATTCACTGACGAAATTGAAGCAGTTTTGGCCAAAACAGCCAAAGAAGTAGCTGAGAAATTTGCATAATTACAGCCTCAAACTAGGACTCAATGGCTAATCTAAAAGAAATACGTAACCGCATCAGTTCAGTTGGTTCTACCATGCAGATTACATCTGCCATGAAGATGGTATCAGCTGCTAAGTTGAAGCGTGCTCAAGATGCCGTCACGCAGATGCGCCCTTATGCTGGTAAACTTCGTGAAATCCTTGAGAACCTCAGCGCTACCCTCGATCTTTCTGAAAATGCTTACGCCGAACAGCGTGAAGTCAAAAAGGTCCTGATTGTTGGTGTTACCTCAAACCGCGGTTTATGTGGTGGTTTTAACAACAACGTCATCAAAAGAGTAGGCGCCTTGATCGCACAAGATTACAGCGGAAAAGAGGTTTCAGTTTTATGTTTAGGTAAGAAAATCAAAGACGTTTATAAAAGAACAGATCACTTTTACCAAAACGACCGAATTGAAGCGATGGAAGATATCTATGCAGATCTTCGTTTCGAATTAGTTGCGCAAGTAGCTGATGAAATCATGGCGCAATTCCTCAATAAGTCTTTTGACAAAGTAGTGATTGTCTATAATCGTTTTGTAAATGCGGCGGCACAAATTGTAGAAACAGAACAATTCTTGCCTATCATACCTTCTGCTAGCGAAACCGAAGCCGGAGATTACATCTTTGAGCAACCAAAGATGGAAATCGTTGAAGACCTCTTGCCGAAAAGCATGAAGTTGCAACTTTACAAAGCTATTCGCGATTCATTTGCTTCAGAACACGGCGCTCGCATGACCGCTATGCACAAAGCAACAGATAACGCAAAAGAATTGCAGAAAAACTTGAAGTTAAGCTATAATAAAGCGCGTCAGGCAGCAATTACCAACGAAATCCTCGAGATTGTTGGTGGTGCCGAAGCACTCAATGCTTAATTAATAGAATCATTCATTAAAAAAGGCGACCGTTTGGTCGCCTTTTTTGTTGCATCATATTTTGAGTGTCTCATGAGGGTGATTAATCTTCTAGTTGCCAGTTGAAGCGTGCAGCTAGTGATTTAAAGATAAAAGTTCTGAGTTCTTCAGGTTGAAACACCTGGAGTACATCATCCATAAAGGCTTGTAAAAGCAAAGTCTTTGCTGCTTTTTCACTGAGTCCGCGGGCTTTTAAATAAAACAATGCGTTTTCATCGAGCTGGCCTGTGGTAGATCCGTGCGAGCACTTGACGTCGTCAGCATAGATTTCTAGTTCAGGCTTTGAATTGACACTTGCATTTTCAGAAAGTAAGATATTGGCATTGCTTTGGAAAGCATTGGTTTTCTGAGCATCTTTTCTAACGAATACTTTACCGTTGAACACAGCCGTAGCGTGGTCATCGATGAGGCCTTTATAGGTTTCAAATGACTCACAATTTGGGACTTGATGGTCAATGGTTGTGTAGTTGGCTACATGCTGTTGCCCGTTGAGTAAATAGGCTCCATTAAGCTTGGTTTCTGCGTGTTCGCCTAGTACCTGAGCAGAGAGGTCATTGCGAATAAATGAGCCCTTTAAAGAGATGGTATTGATTTCAAAATTGGATTGTTGATCCTGAAAAATACGCTCTTCATTGAAATCAAAATGACCATCTTCGCAAGCTTGAACTTTATGTACCTTGATGCGGGCATCTTGAGCAACCTCAATTTGAGTATGTGTATGCGAAAAACCAATACTATCTGTTGTACTGAAATGTGCCAACACGATTTGAGCCTCTGAGTTTCTCCCAAATTTGAGCTGATTTCTGTAAAAAAACTGTGATCCAGTATGTAAAAAGATGATTTGAATGGGACCTTCAAGCGTGGTGTTTTCTTTCACGGTAAGGCTACACCCATTGCTGGCATAGAGCGTGTTCATTGCTCCAAATACATCTTTAAATTCTTCAGACTTAAAAGCAATATTACTATCGAGGCTTGAAACTATTGATATACTTGAACTGAGTTGTTCTGGGATAAAAATATGTGGCCCATTGATGTATATTGTCGGTGCGTCTTGAATAATTTTATAGGTGCTGAGTTGCTCAAAAGACAAGGGTTCAAATGTACTAAAAGCAGCATTTTGCAACTTTTGTAAGCGCGTATATTTGAATCTTTCGTTTCTCGTTGTGGGAAATACTTCTGCGGCAAGAAAGGCTTTAGCTGCACCATGCAAGGTATTGAGCCCTTGAATAGGTGATGGCGAAAATTGGCCACAAAATCCGGATAATTTGCTGTCGATGGCGTTCATTTTATAAACTTTCTTTGATCCAATCGTATCCTTTTTCTTCGAGTTCTAGTGCAAGTTCTTTAGGACCAGACTTGACAATTTTACCGTCGTAAAGCACATGTACAAAATCAGGAACGATGTAATCGAGTAAGCGCTGATAGTGTGTGATCACAATACAAGCGTTTTGAGGAGATTTAAGTGCATTTACACCGTGCGAAACGATACGAAGGGCATCGATATCGAGGCCAGAGTCGGTTTCATCGAGCACAGCTAGTTTCGGTTCAAGCATGGCCATTTGAAAAATTTCGTTGCGCTTCTTTTCGCCTCCGGAAAAACCTTCGTTCACGGAACGCGAAGCTAATTTTGCATCGAGTTCTACTAAAGCAGATTTCTCTTTAACAAGGGCCATAAATTCTTTGGCTGAAATAGGTTCTTGACCTAAGTAAGCGCGTTTTTCGTTGAGGGCTGTTCTTAAAAAGTTGACGTTACTCACACCCGGAATTTCAACGGGATATTGAAAAGCAAGAAATAAACCAGCTCTTGCGCGGTCTTCTGTGGCAAGTTCGAGGAGGTCTTGTCCGTCGAAAATAACTTCACCAGCAGTGATTTCGTAGTCTTCGCGCCCCGCAAGCACATTTGCAAGCGTACTTTTTCCGGCACCATTTGGCCCCATGATGGCGTGTACTTCGCCTGCTTTTACTTCCAAATTCAAGCCCTTTAGGATTTCTTTTCCGTTGATTTGGGCGTGTAAGTTTTTGATTGAGATCATGTGTTGTTCTATTTTTGGAACAAATTAATTTGAGTTATCCGACACTACCTTCAAGGCTAATTGCCAAAAGCTTTTGAGCTTCTACTGCAAATTCCATCGGGAGTTGATTGAGTACTTCTTTGCAATAGCCATTGACAATGAGGCTAATGGCTTTTTCTTCACTGATGCCGCGTTGCATGCAATAGAACAGTTGGTCTTCACCAATTTTGGAGGTAGTGGCCTCGTGTTCGATTTTGGCAGTAGGGTTTTTGCATTCGATGTAAGGGAAGGTATGTGCGCCGCAAATATCAGTCATGAGCAAAGAATCACACTGTGAAAAATTACGTGCGTGATCTGCGCCTTTATGAATCTGTACAAGGCCTCGGTATGAATTTTGAGACTTGCCGGCAGAAATACCCTTTGAAATAATCGTTGACTTCGTGTGTTTCCCAAGATGAATCATTTTGGTTCCGGTATCGGCCTGCTGCATATTGTTGGTGACAGCAACAGAGTAGAACTCGCCGATGGAATAATCACCTTTTAAGATACAAGAAGGATATTTCCAGGTTACGGCAGAACCAGTTTCTACTTGTGTCCAGGAAATTTTGGCGCGGTCTTCACAGATTCCACGTTTGGTTACAAAATTGAAAACACCTCCTTTTCCGTTTTTATCGCCTGGATACCAGTTTTGCACGGTTGAGTATTTGATTTCAGCATCTTTGAGTGCTATGAGTTCTACTACAGCTGCGTGCAACTGATTTTCATCGCGTTGTGGCGCAGTACAGCCTTCTAGATAAGAAACATAGGCACCTTCATCAGCGACTACTAAAGTTCTTTCGAACTGTCCTGTTCCTCCGGCATTGATACGGAAGTAGGTAGATAATTCCATGGGGCAACGCACCCCTTTTGGTATGTAGCAAAAAGAACCGTCTGTGAAAACGGCACTGTTTAAAGCAGCGTAGAAGTTATCTGTGTTAGGAACAACAGTGCCCATATATTTCTGAACCAATTCTGGGTATTCTTGAACGGCGTCTG
>JBEDCS010000045.1:0-8275 GCA_041176605.1 Bacteroidota bacterium | reverse complement strand
AAGGCTCTTCAGGGTCTTCACAAATACGAATACCGTGGTTTGCCATTTTCTGCGTGGTTATTTCGCATTGCCAAAAGTGAACTCTATCAAAGTTTCCGCGATCAAAAAGCGCAGCGCACAGTCAGTATAGACAAGGTTGTACTCAAACAAGTCATCGAAGACTGGACAGAAGATTACCGTCAAGAAGACGTCGACCGCTTGCTCAGCAAGTTGCGCTTGCTTAAAGATGGGCAACTTCAGCTCATTGAAATGCGTTTTTTTGAGAAGCGTTCTTTTAAGGAAATTGGCGACATCACTGGTTTATCTGAAAACAACGCGAAAGTGAAAACTTTTCGTGCCGTTTTAAAACTCAAACAATTTTTCCATCAAATCGAATAGTTATGCTTAAAATTTTACTCGATCGAACTGAGCCAAGTGTCGATAGTGTCGAGCAGCGACAAAATTTCAATCAAATTTTAGCTGCCTGCACCTATCAGCAACGAGTCATGAATCCCTGGCGCTATTGGTATTATCCTATGTGGCTGCTCGCTGTTCTGCTGATTTGTTAACACTTTCGCACAAGAAATAGTTTGTACATTTGTGTATGTACAAACTGTTTCGTTTTTTTCTTTTTCAGTTCGATGCTGAGCGCGTCCATTATTTTGTAGTTGGCCTGCTGCGACTGATGCATCAAATTTTTCCAATACGGGCTATTTTTAGAGCAATCTATGTAAAGAAAAACCCCCAATTGGCGGTCAAACTCTTTGGCTTAGAATTTGAAAATCCGGTGGGCTTAGCCGCTGGTTTTGACAAAAATGCAGCCTACATCGACCCACTTTCTGATTGCGGTTTTGGTTTCATTGAAATCGGCACCATTACCCCAAAACCACAACCTGGCAACGACCAACCTCGTCTTTTCAGACTCAAAGCCGATCAAGCCATCCTTAATCGCATGGGTTTCAATAATGACGGTGTGGAGGCAGCCATTCGCCAACTCAAAAAAAGAACCAACAAAAAACTCATTATCGGAGGAAACATTGGTAAAAACAAATGGACACCTAACGAAGCTGCAACCCAAGATTACGTCATTTGTTTTGAGGCTTTGTTTGACTACGTTGATTACTTCGTGGTTAATGTATCCTCGCCAAATACGCCCAACCTAAGAGCGCTCCAAGAAAAAGGTCCGCTTTTGGAATTGCTTTCTACGTTGCAACAACTCAATGAAGCAAAAGCGCAACAAAAACCTATCTTGCTAAAAATTGCTCCGGATTTAACTGACACCCAACTTGACGAAGTCATTGAAATTGTGTTTGAAACTCAAATTGCCGGGCTCATTGCTTCCAATACAACCATTTCAAGAGAAGGGCTCTTGACATCAAAAGAAACGGTAGAAGCACTTGGTGCAGGTGGTATTTCTGGAAAACCGCTCACCAAAAGATCTACAGAAGTAGTGCGTTATATTCATCAAAAATCGGGTGGTAAAATCCCGATTATTGCGGTGGGTGGTATTCATAGTGCACAAGATGCACTCGATAAAATTGCTGCAGGGGCTTCATTGGTTCAGCTCTACACTGGTTTTATTTACGAAGGCCCCAAACTCATTAAACAAATCAATCAAGCGCTGCTCGAGCAAAAAAGCAAAGCATGAATAAAGAATTGATCATCACCGAATGCCCTAGAGATGCCATGCAAGGTATTCAAGAATGGATTCCGACTGCAACAAAGGTGAGTTATCTCAATGCGCTTTTGGCATGTGGCTTTGATTACCTCGATTTCGGAAGTTTTGTATCTGCCAAAGCAATCCCTCAACTCCAAGATTCATCCGCGGTTTTGGCTCAATTAAATCCGTCTTCCACAAAACTATTGGCAATTGTGGCCAATGAAAGAGGTGCGCAAGAAGCCGCTTCTTATGAACGGATAGACGTTTTAGGTTATCCATTTTCGATCTCAGAGACTTTTCAAAAACGAAATACCAACAAAACCTTAGATGAGTCTTTGTTGCTGATGGAAAAGGTTGCAGAAAGTTGTAGGGGCAACAATAAATTACTGAGAGTTTATTTGTCAATGGGTTTTGGTAATCCTTACGGAGATCCATGGTCTACTGACGTGCTGTGTAAGTGGGTTGAAAAACTCAATCAGCACTTTCCTATATTTGAATTTGCCTTGTCAGATACCATTGCCGTTGCACAGCCTGAACAGTGTACGCACTTATTTTCAGAACTTTACCGCGAATTTCCTAAAGTAAAATTTGCTGCACATATGCATGTTGTTGCAGGTCAAGAACAAGCGCTCGTTGAAGCTTGCATCAATGCAGGTTGTCAGCACTTTGATACTGCAATTGGTGGTTATGGTGGATGCCCAATGGCCAAAGACGATTTAACGGGCAATTTATCAACAGAGGCTTTGCTACATTTGTTAGAGGCAAAAACAATTCCTCACCGCATCGATTTCAGTGCTTTTGAATCGGCAAGACTCATTTCTAATACTATATTTAACTGATGCAAAAGAAAAAACTGCTCTATATTCTAGCCGCACTACTCATTTCCTTTCTGATTTGGTATGTATACAAAGGTGCTGCAACTGTTGATACCGTAAAAGTTCAAAATAATCAAGCAATAAAGAAAGTTAAAGGAAAGGCCATTTCTACAGACTTCAATCTAAATGTTTTCAAAGGAAAAGAGGAAGCGAGGTTGCTCAAAAATTTACGCCTGTGTGATTCAACGATAAATTGGAGTGAAGATGAAAATAGACCATCTTGTACCCCCAACTTTTTTAGAATATTCCCACTAAGAAAAGGGCTTTCACTCGAACAAGGTTGTATGGTGCTGATGAAAGCGGGCGTTAATCATTTCCCGGTAAGACGTTTTATCATTTATGAGCGAGAAGGCAGTCGGTACGTACAAGCCAATGGTTTTATAGGTTATCCAATAGAAATTAGGCCTAATGCCAATGGATATGATGATGTCGTGATCAGATTTTTTGAGCGTTATCAAGGAGAAAAATACTTCTACAACTGCTTATTTACCTGGAAGCAACACCGTTACCAATATGTTTGTTGTGAACAAATCAACGATGCCAATATTAAACCTGAAAAGCAAAAGCAAGTTTCAGCAGAAATCTGGAAAATACTCTATGAAAAGCAATTGGCATTTTAGTGCGCTGCTCCTGCTATTGCTGTTTGGCTGTGTCAATGGAGAGCAAACATATAAAGTAGATTATACCAATTTACTTTGTGGCGGCAATAGTAAGGTTTGGGAATTGGATTTAACCAAAGCTGCTGAAAACGAACGTCCAAAACTCTTTAAATGGGGGCAAGGTGTTTTTGTATTTTATTTTTCTGGTAAAGTAGAAATTGGTTCATTGCAAGATTTCGCCACGATGACTTCAGATACAGGCTCCTTCACTTATAATCAATCAGATCAAATACTTACGGTTAAGGTGGAAAAAGAAGTATGGAAGTTTCAAATGAGTCTTGACCAAGACGGAGCCCTTTGGCTTAAAACCATTCAAGGAAAGGGCCTCAGCAAATACATACATTTGGTACCCCTCCGAGAACCAAAGAAAGTCTAGAAATTTTCATAGACGCCCAAACCGAATAGGGCAAAGTCATATTTAGCAGGATCTTTGGGGTCAAGAGCTAAGCATTGCGCATAGAGCTCTTCATTGGCTTTCCAATCATTTTGAGTGCGTGTCAATAGGCCTAGTTTTCTTGATATATTTCCTGTGTGTACATCTAGAGGTATCATCAGAAAACGCGTATCAAAATTTTGCCAGAGCCCAAAATCAACGCCATTCGTCGTAGGACGACACATCCATCTCAAAAACATAATGATTCTTTTTGCTGCTGAACCACTTTGCGGATTCGCGATGTGTTTTTGTGTTCTTTCTTTGAGAAAAGGGGTAAAGATTTGTCTAAAATGCATGATGCGTTCAAAAAGAAGCGGTGACTCACTGTTGAAAGCAGACTCCAGGCCACCATTTTGATAACAAAACTTGAGTCCTAACAAAAAGCCATTCAGATCAATCGTATTGAAGGTACGGTGGATAAATGGAGGGCAAGTACCGTCCTTGTAGTTGAGGATGTACGTTAGGGGTTCATGGCCAAGTATTTCTAATAAGCGTTCTCCACTTTTAATGATACTCACGCGTTTTCCCCAGGATATTGTTGCCACTAAAAATGCGACAATTTCAATATCTTCTTTTTTCTCAAAGCGGTGGGCCAAAGAGATCGGGTCTTCTAAGATGAAATTAGACTGTTCGTATTGGGCCGCCTTTAGATCGAGGAATTCTTTTAATTCCGCAAATGTGAGCTTAGATGAAGCGGCCATCTTGCATTCTTAGGCAGCGATCGGCCATTTGGGCAAAGCCTTCGTTGTGTGTGACAATCACAAAGGATTGTCTGAATTCAGCACGAAGTTCAAAGAATAATTGATGCAGTGCCGTTGCATTGTCTGTATCTAGATTGCCGGAAGGTTCGTCTGCAAAAACCAATGCGGGTTTATTGATCAAAGCACGTGCAACAGCAACCCTTTGCTGTTCTCCACCAGAGAGCTCATTTGGTCGGTGCGAGGCTCTGTGTGCAACCGCAAGTCTTTGGAGCAGCTGTTGGGCTTCCTTCATTGCATCTGTCTGGTTTTTACCGCCAATCATGGCAGGTAGTGCCACGTTTTCAATCGCTGAAAACTCTGGTAGGAGTTGATGAAATTGAAAAATAAAGCCGAGTCTTTGATTTCTAAAAAAGGAGCGTTCTTTTTCTGAAAGTGCAAAAGGATCTTTGCCTTCGATCAATAATTTCCCGGAGCTTGGTTGGTCGAGCGTACCCAAAATTTGAAGCAAGGTTGTTTTACCAGCACCGGAAGAGCCAACAATTGAAACGACCTCTGATTCAGAAATACTGAGGTCAACTCCTTTTAATATTTGGAGCTCATTGTAATTTTTGCAAAGACCTTGTGCGCTTAACATTAGTGGTCAAGTTTGAGGGTATGACCCATTTTGTCGCGCTTGGTTTTCAAGTAATGCTCGTTGTGGGCATTGCTTTCAATTTCAAGACCAATATTTTCTACGATTTCTAAGCCGTAACCAATAAGGCCTGTGCGTTTTTTAGGGTTGTTGGACATTAGTTTCATTTTGCCAATACCGATAGAGCGCAAGATTTGTGCACCAATACCGTAGTCTCGTTCGTCAGCTTTAAAACCAAGTTTTTCGTTGGCTTCATAGGTGTCGAGGCCTTCTTCTTGTAATTTGTAGGCTTTGAGTTTATTTAATAAGCCAATACCACGGCCTTCTTGGTTCATGTAAACAATAGCGCCTTTGCCTTCTTGATTGATGAGTTCCATCGCTTTATGAAGTTGCGGGCCGCAATCGCAACGACAACTCCCAAAGATATCACCTGTAAGACAAGAAGAGTGAACCCTGACAAGTACGGCTTCGTCTTCGGTCCAGGTACCTTTTGTAAGGACCAAATGATCTTGGTCATTGCTTTGGTCTTTGAATGCGCGCAATTTGAAATCGCCATAGACTGTGGGCATTTCAACTTCAACTTGCTCTTTTACAAGGGATTCGTTGGCAACTCTATATTTAATTAAGTCAGCTATACTGACAATTTTTAGATCGAATTTTTTAGCGATTTCAAGTAACTGTGGCAAACGTGCCATGGTACCGTCTTCATTGAGAATTTCGACAATGATTCCGGCCTCTTCAAAACCAGCTAGTCTCGATAAATCGATGGCTGCTTCGGTATGCCCAGCTCTTCTGAGTACGCCACCTTTACGGGCGCGCAAGGGGAAGATGTGTCCGGGTTTGCCTAATTCTTCAGGTCTGATAGCAGGATCTATCATGGCAAGGATCGTCTTGGCGCGATCAGAAGCAGAAATTCCGGTAGTGCAACCGTGTCCGATGAGGTCTACACTGATGGTAAAAGGGGTTTCATAGGCAGCAGAATTATTGCGCACCATTAATTCAAGGCCAAGTTGGTCACAACGATCCTCTGATATAGGCGCACAAATAAGGCCTCTACCATGGGTAGCCATAAAATTGATGAGTTCAGGGCTGGCATTGCGCGCAGCTGTCAAAAAATCACCTTCGTTTTCTCGGTCTTCGTCATCCACCACAATGACTACTCGACCCTGTTGGATCTCGTAGATGGCTTCTTCAATTGTATTGAGTTTTTGGGTCATGTTGTGGAATTATCTGTTTGGAATCTGTTGTAAACTAGCAATGTAGTACTGCCAAAATTTTTGAACCGATGAAATTTGTACTTTTTCGTCTGGGGAGTGCGCAGCACGTATGTTTGGACCAAATGAAATCATGTCGACACCCGGAAGTTTTTCTCCGAGAAGGCCGCACTCAAGACCCGCATGGCAGGCTTTTACTTTGGGTTGCTCATTAAAAAGCTTGCGGTAAAGCGCCGTCATGGTTTGTAAGATGGGTGAACTCATGTTGGGTTGCCAGCCAGGGTAATCACCAGATTGTTCTACGGTAGCCCCCATGATTTCAAAGGCACAGCGCAGCGCCATACTCACTTCTTTTTTAGTGCTCTCCACAGAGCTTCGTTGTAAAGATTGTGTCAGGAACACGCCGTCTTTGATGATGACACGTGCCAGAGAAGAAGAAGCTTCAACTAAGCCTTCTATCTCAGGACTCATTCTAAACACGCCGTTTTGAACCGCACAAAGCGTATTGATGATTTTCTTAAAGTCAGTGTTGTTCATCATTTTGGTTGGGCAAGCAGTTGTTTGCGCAGTGATTTCAAAATGAGGTTCGACAGTTTGGTATTCGTTTTTAAATGCGGCTGCGATCGTTGCAAATGATTGTTCGAAAATTTGACGATCGGCAAAACTGATCACTGCATTTGCCTCGCGGGGAATGGCATTGCGCAAACTGCCGCCATCGAAGTCATGCAAGTGAATCGGTTGAGCTTGTTGTAATTCCCATAAAATTCTTGCCATCCATTTGTTGGCATTGCCACGCCCTTTATCGATGTCCATTCCTGAGTGCCCACCCAGTAAACCTTTGATGCTAATTTGAAAACAAGGATTTGTCGTAATTGCTTCTACTTCTTGGTAAGCATAGGAAGTGTTGGTGTCAATGCCGCCGGCACAACCTACAGATAGTTCGTCGTCATCTTCGGTGTCGAGGTTAAGTAGAATTGTTCCGCTCAGTAAATGTGCATCCATTTCCTTGGCTCCGGTCATGCCGGTTTCTTCGTCAATGGTGAAAAAAGCTTCGAGTGCTGGATGCGCGATATCAGTACTAGACAAAACGGCCATGATGGCGGCAACTCCGATGCCGTTGTCCGCGCCTAAGGTAGTTCCATTGGCCTTGACCCAGTCACCATCGATTAGCATTTCAATTCCTTGTTGATCAAAATCAAATACGGTTTGTGCATTTTTTTGATGCACCATGTCAAGATGCGATTGTAAAATGACCGTTTGCTTGCTCTCCATACCAGGTGTTGCTGGCTTTTTGATGATGACATTGCCTGTTTTGTCAATGTGTGTTTCAAGCCCAAGGTTTTCGCCGAATGCTTTCATAAAAGCAATCACGCGTTCTTCTTTTTTGGAAGGTCTTGGCACAGCGTTGAGTGCAGCAAAATGTTGCCAAAGGGCAGTTGGTTCAAGTTGAGAGATAGACATCAAGGGAATTTTGGATATTGTTGGAAATTTGGGTCTCGTTTTTCAAGGAAGGCGTGCTTACCTTCTTGAGCTTCTTCGGTTAAATAATAGAGTAGGGTAGCGTCACCGGCAAGTTCCATCAGGCCGTGCTGCCCATCGAGTTCAGCGTTCATGGCTCGTTTGATCATGCGAATAGCCAGTGGGCTTCTTTTCATGATAATTTTTGACCACTCAACTACGGTGTCTTCCAAAGCTTCAAGTGGAACAACTTTATTGACCATTCCCATTTTTTCAGCTTCATCGGCTGTGTATTGGTTGCATAAAAACCAAATTTCTCGGGCTTTCTTTTGACCTACGTGTCTGGCTAAATAAGAAGAGCCAAAACCTCCATCAAAGCTACCTACTTTAGGGCCTGTCTGACCAAAGCGCGCATTTTCAGAGGCTATAGTGAGGTCACAAACAACGTGAAGTACGTGACCTCCGCCTATAGCGTAACCATTGACCATTGCAATGACCGGTTTAGGTAGAGAGCGAATGGCTTTATGTAAATCGAGCACGTTGAGGCGGGGAACACCATTTTCAGAAATATAACCGCCGACTCCTTTGACATTTTGGTCGCCGCCTGAGCAAAAAGCTTTGTCGCCCTCGCCCGTCAAGACAACTACATTGATGTCTGGTCTTTC
>JBEDCS010000044.1:0-19043 GCA_041176605.1 Bacteroidota bacterium | reverse complement strand
AAGCTCTGAGATCAGGTTCGTAAATGTCAATAGCCGAGGTAATCATTCTGGTGAAAATGGTTTCAAATGAGGTAGTGATGCGAACGTTGGCTGAAGTAGCACCGTTGCTGAGATACGTTTGCGTGGCATTGTTTGGGAAAAATATACTGGCGTCGTAACCGAGGTTGTTATTGAGCCCTGGGTTGCGATACGGTGTAACAGCACCGTTGAAACCGATGGTACTGTTGAACATATCTTGAGCCGGGTGGATGGCATCTAATACCTGAACGTAGTTCGTGCCGACGCCATTGAAAAGAATTTGGTCACCGGTGTTGTTGCGGTCACCGTCATAACCCATTACACCCAATTGGAGGGTAACTGGGCCACTCAGTGGTGTTAAAAATCCGGAAATAGGAATGGTTACTTGGTTGGTGGATGTACCGGAACCAACATTTGCAAGTCCATCAAATACAGTGAGGTTTTTATAGGACTCTTGAATGTTTTTGTATACCACTACGAGTGTCCAACCGCCAAAAAGATTTGAACTACCAACAGAGTTGACTTGGTCGGCGATGGTAAAGCGGGCATTGAGGCCAGCATTTTGAACAATACTCGTGACGTTCTTGAAACAAAAATAACTAACAGCACCTGAAGTGTTGTTGATGGTTTGATCTGAAGTAATTTGCTGATAAGCACCAGTGCCAACTTTAATCTTGACATTGACACGGTTTGCATAACTTGAATTAGAAGTTGAAATACGGCCTCCCCAATAAAGACCAGCCCATGTGACTTCAGAACAGTTGGGTAAAATCAAGCTATCGGAAGATGACATAAACGTACTTGGATCGCCGTCAATGTCGACGTAAGATTCAGTGAAGTCGTTATTCATCGACGTTCCGGTAGGAGGCATTTGGCTCGTTGCATTGTTGCAACTAGTAGTACTCGCGTTACAAGAAACAGCAATATTTGATAGAAACTTTAAACCACCCTTTTGTTGCGTCTGATGCCTGATGGTAAATGGGCTTACTATTTGTGAAAGCGCACTGAAAGCAGTGACCAACACGAAGCTTGCAGCCACTAAAAATCTAGAGAAAGACGGAGAAAGTAGTTTTTTCGGTTCTTGCATAGGCCTATTTGGAGAGTTAATAGCTTGATTATAACGAAAAAGGCCCCCATAAGGTTGCCTTTTTTGTATAAATAAATCGTTAAGCCTAAAGTGGAATATTTCCGTGCTTTTTTTGAGGCAATACTTCTGCCTTTTTTTCGAGCATTTTGAACGCAGAAATCAAGGCCGCTCTGGTTTCTGAAGGCAACAAAACCTCATCAACAATTCCTCTTTCTGCTGCGCGGTAAGGATTGGCAAAAGTTTCGGCGTATTCAGCTTCTTTTTCTAGCCATTTTTCAGCTTGATTTTCAGCGGCACTAATTTCTCTTTTAAAGATAATTTCAGCAGCACCCTTTGCGCCCATTACAGCAATTTCTGCCGTCGGCCAAGCAAAAGTAAGGTCAGCGCCAAGACTTCTAGAATTCATAACGCAATAAGCCCCACCATATGCTTTGCGCGTAATGACAGTTATTTTTGGGACCGTAGCTTCTGCAAATGCATAGAGTAATTTTGCACCATGTGTAATGATGCCTCGCCATTCTTGGTCTGTGCCCGGCAAGAAACCAGGAACATCTTCTAAGACGAGTAATGGGATATTAAATGAGTCGCAAAAACGCACAAAACGAGCGCCTTTTCTTGAAGCATCAATGTCAAGAACTCCAGCCAAAGCTGCGGGTTGATTGGCAATTACCCCGACAGTTCTGCCTTCAATTCTGGCAAAACCAACTACGATGTTTTTGGCAAAATCTTCGTGTACTTCTCTGAAACTGTTGTCATCAATTAAGCAGTCGATTACGCGTTTGATGTCGTAAGGAATGTTGGCATTTTCTGGCAGAATTTGCTCAATTTGCTTGAGCTTACTTACTTGGTATTCAAATACTTGGGTTAATGGAGCTTCCTCGTTGGCATTTTGAGGTAAATAAGTGATCAAGTCTCTTGCCTTGCGGATGCATTCTACATCATTGGCGGCTGTAAAATGATTGACCCCCGATTTCTCAGCGTGTGTTTTGGCACCACCAAGATCTTCAGAACTCACTTCTTCATGTGTAACGGTCTTGACCACATTTGGGCCAGTAACGAACATATAAGAAGTCTCCTCCACCATAAAAATAAAATCAGTGAGGGCTGGCGAATAAACAGCGCCTCCTGCACAAGGTCCCATGATTAATGAAAGTTGTGGAATGGTACCAGATGCCCTTGTATTTCTAAAAAATATATCTGCATAGCCGCTCAAGGACACAACGCCTTCTTGAATACGCGCTCCTCCAGAATCGTTCATTCCGATAATAGGCGCTCCATTTTTGAGTGCCATATCCATAATGCGGCAAATTTTGGCTGCGTGCGTTTCAGATAACGAACCGCCAAGCACCGTAAAATCTTGAGAATAGACATAAACCAAACGTCCGTGTACAGTTCCGTAGCCTGTTATGACGCCATCACCAGGAAACTTTTGTTTGTCGAGGCCAAAATTTGTGGAGCGGTGTTCAACCAAGCCACCAATTTCTTGAAAGCTGCCTTCATCTAGCAGTAATGAAATGCGCTCACGGGCAGTAAGTTTGCCTTGTTGATGTTGTTTATCAATGCGCTCTTGGCCGCCGCCGTTGAGCAATGCTGCTCTTTTTTGTTCTAGTGTATTTTCTTTTGACATAGCTTACGGAATCAGACAAATTTACAGGATTTTAGGCCTGTAAAAAAGCCGCTTTGTTTTCAAATAAAATCAGTGTTAATAAAGCAATCAGGAAAAACCAAATTTCACTGACTTCAGACCAAGAAGTTGCCAGTAAAATTAGGCTCATCGCCATAAATAGCAGCGCTAAAAATAACAACCTCGTTCCTAATTTTTTAACGGGCTGAATGGCGTCTGCATTCGGATTGAGCATTTTTTCCATGCGCTGTCTGGAAATTTCTGTGTAGACCAAAAGTGGAATTAAAACAAACCCCTGTGGTATCCAGAGTTCTTCATACCAGAAAAAAGCGGCAAAATCTTTAGTAAATCTCCAGGTTGGATCTGTGAGTGTCATGTAAAAATGGGAAAGGATAACAAAACTCAGGAAAAACAAAAGTGGCCTTAGTAATACTTGCACTTTTCGGGTTGTTGGGCTGACTACTAAAAATCCGAGTCGGATGGTGTAGTCAAAAAGTAAATAGAGCAAAATGAAGTAGAGATCCCAGCCCCACCATAAAAATCCTAATAGAGGCAAAAGGCAGTCACCTAGAATTTCACTGATTAACTGTGCTTTTTTCATATTTTCTTTCTCAGGACTTTGACCCGATCTATGGAGAGTTGGTAAGTGGAATCGACTTTTAGAGCCTTTGCATAACTAAAGAGCGCATTGCTCAAATCATTTCGGTCTTCATAAAGCAAGCCCATATTATGATAAGAAGGAATATGTTGCGAATTCACTTTAATGGCTTTCTTATAAAAATACATCGCGCTATCTGGCTGATTGAAACTAAACTGAGCCAATGAACCAAGGTGAAAAAAACCATCGGCAAAGGTGGAGTCAACGCGTGTCATTTTTCGATAAAGGACCTGGGCCGCTTTTTCTTGTCCAAAATTTTCTTTGGCATACGCCAAAGCATAGATTACCTCGATGTTTTTCGGCTGTAGTTGATAAGCTGTGGTATACTTTTCAATACAAATTGGATCTTTTTCATATTCATATAAAGAGCCAAGCAACAAATAGGTCATGTAATAATTGGGGTCTTGTTGTACCGCTGTTTCATAGGAAGAAATGGCCAGTTTGACATTGCCTTCCAATTTATAGATGGTGCCTTTCAAAATATAGGCGTCACGGTAACTTTTGTCAATACGGAGGGCTTGATTGATGAATTTAAAGGCGTTGTCGTGGTCGTTGAGCAAAACCAAAGTATTGGCCAAGCCCACTAGGGCAGGCACATTTTTAGGTTGTTTCTTGACTAAAATGCGATACATCGTAAAGGCGCGCATGACATCATCGGCACTCCGATTTTGCTTATTGATCAGGCATTCTGCATAGAGTACTCTTGCATCGACATTATTGGAGTCAAGTCGATAAGCTTTGGCACCTAATTCCAGGGCGCGCTGAAACTCTAATGAATCGATGAGTTGATTGCCTTTGTCGACCAAAAGCCCAACAGAATCGGGGTATTTGAGTAATAATTGGTCAAGACTTAATTTGGCATCTTGCTTATTGGGTTTGGAGCCACAAGAACCGAGTAAAAAAGCAAAGGCGAATAGAAATATAAAAATGCGCATAGGACAAAATTAAGATTTTGATTTGGATTCTTTCTTCCGTAATTTTGTAACGTAAAAGAACAGTCTCATGCGTAGTAAGTTTCTATTGATTTTAGGGTTGGTTGTCAGTATGCAAAATGTACTGGCCCAAGGTTGCTCACAATGTAAAATGCTCGCTGAACAAGGCCATGGTCTTGATGAAAACAGCTTTGCCGGAAGCATAAATGGAGGCATCCTCTACCTCATGCTCATTCCTTATCTGCTTTTGTTTTTTTTATTTAGAAAACAAATTTTAGGTTTTCTAAAAGGATTCTTCAAGACTAAAACCAATTAGTCCCACCTCACCACCAATTTTCCACTTGTTGTTCCTGCGCCCAAAGCGTCGTGGGCTTCGGCAAATTGTTGAGCACTGAACGTTTTAATTGCTGGCAGCTTCAATTGTTGCTGCTCATATAATTTCAATAATGCGGCCATTGAATTTTTAATCAGCAAGGGCTGGGCATCTGCTAACTTGAGCATATTTACTCCTAAAATGTTTTTTGACTGCATCATCAGGCCTATCGGCAAAATGAATCCCATTTCCCAGAGGAACTTTAATTTTCCTGCCAACCCTTTGCGCTGGGCTAAATCCGAGCCTCCAAATAAAAACAAGCGTCCGCCTGCACCTAGCAAGTTTAAATCTGTTTTTGAAGTTTTTCCGGCGATAGGATTATAGGAAACTTGAAGTTTTTGAGCCCCTATGAGTTGTGAAAGCTGAATTTGGTAAGCGCTTTTTTTATAATTGATGACGTGGTCAGCACCCAAGGACTTAATGTAAGGGATTTTAAGATCCGAACTCGTATTGGCAAAAACGGTTGCGCCACGAAGCTTGGCTAATTGCACTAAAAAGCTGCCAACTCCTCCCGCAGCTGCATGAACAAGTACGTTGTCTTGGTGCTGTAAGGGCGCCAAAATATGTGTCATGTAATAAGCAGTAACACCCTGAGTAGCGAAAGGCAAGGCTTCAGATGCATCAAAATCTTCAGGAATTTCTTGGACGGCTTCCATCTTTGTAACGGCGTGTCGGGCATAGGCGCCAAAACGCGTAAAAGCCAAGACGCGCTTACCAATCAAGTTTATTGGAACATCTCGACCCACCTGAATAATTCTTCCAACCAATTCGTAGCCAATTACACAAGGCATGGGTGGCGCTTCTCGGTAAAGCCCCAAGCGGGCCATTACATCGGCGTAGTTGAGCCCAAAAGCTTCGGATTCTATCAGTACTTCCCCTAAATCTGGGGCCTTTACCTCCACTTCTTTTCTTTGAAAAGCGGTTTGGGCAGCACCAACTTGGGTCAGGACAAATGCTTCTGTTTGCATCAGAATCTGGCCGTAATTCCGCCAATAACTTGAATAGGTTGCACAGGATAGCTATACCAACGACTGTAACGTTGTGCGGCTAAATTATTGGCCTGTAAGAACACAGATAAACGCGGTGTATAACGGTATTCTAGGCCTAGGTTGATATCGACAATTGTGCCTAAATTGACATAATGCTGGCCATTTTCTGCGAGCTGTACATCTGGTGCTGTTGCGTCAACTAGTGCTTTTCTTCCAGTTTCAATATTGGCGTCAAGCTGACCGTAAAATTTATTGTTCAATTGGTAGGAGCCTCTAGCTATGAACTGTAATTGTGGCATGTTCCAAGCAAAGGCTTCATGATACATCAAGAACATATTATAACGGCCCAATACATCGATTTTCAGTTTCTCGCCATTTTGGTAGCTCACGGATCCTTCAAATGTAGTTTGCGAAAGCGTATCGTAAGTAACAGTCAGGTAGTTATCGTAGATATAGTTCGTATCCGTAATAAAAAAGGCTTTGTTCTCAATGTGCATAAAATGAACGCCCAGATTGAAACTCAATTGTTGACTCAAGGTACCTTTAAAACCGCCATAGATATCGTAAGGGTTGTGTTCATTGCGCAAGGCAACATTGGTTCTGATAAACGGATTCACGCTTGTTAAACCTTGAAGTGTGTTTTGTTTCAAGCCGCCTTTCAAACCAATGTAAGGAATGAAAATATTGTTGAATAAACTATACTTAAACTCTGCATTTGGATAGACATAAAAATCGGTGCCATTCGCATGCACATCTCCGGTAATAGTTACGCCCAATTCAACCTTCAAACGGTCGTTGAGTGCTTGTGTCCAAACACCTGGTCGAAAATCAATAATAGTATTGTTTTGCACAAAACCAGTGTCTCCAGGTGCCACAATACTATCCAAGATGCCTCTAGCAAAATTGTTGTGGCGCAGGCCTAAGTCAGCATAAAAATATTCGTACTTGTGATTGTACCAAGCGCGTGCTTTAAATTGAATGTTGTTTTCTTTTGAACGGAAAACATTGGTGGAGTCTAGCGGTCGGGTCAGGAAGTTTTGATAAGCTCCTTGGAACGATAAATTCAGGCGAGCTGAATCACCACGAAGCCATGTATATTCTGCAGTTCCTTTGCTGAGCTGAAAACGTTGTGCAATGGAGTCAGCGGCACCAACACCCAAAGAATCTGCAGGGACGCCATAATAATGAAAACCATTATTATGATAATAGCCATCTGCTTTGATTTGATAGTTGCGCTCATTATAGCGGCCGTACAAATGCGCTGCACTGCGGTCATATTGCGCAGGGGCATACAACACTTTATTGCGATCCTTGATGTCACCATATGAACTCAAATGCGTGATGTTTGCGCCGTAATGCAAATTGCGCGATTGATCTGAGCCAAAACGGATTTCACCGAGAGGCATAATTACTGAGCCAATGCCTGCCTTGACATAAAAAGGATAAAGCTTATCTAGCTTTTCAGTTGTTTCAACAGTGGCAGCTTCAATGGTATCTAGTAAAATTTTAGTCTCCGCTTGGAAAAACAATAAAGGGTAGTCTTTGACCGGGCTGGCCTTGACAGAGTCAATGATTTTAGGAAACTCTAAAATGCGTGAAGCCGGTTCAACTTGCTGATTGGTGATAGTATAGCCCGTGAGGTCCTCTTTTTGTTGAGCAAAAGACGTAAAGAACAGACCTATACAGATCAATGTGGTGGTGAATAACTTCATGATTTATTCTTCGTTGATTTCAATTTTCATTTCAGGTTGCTTCTCTTCAGATGCAGGCGGGTTTTTCAACTGCATGAGCTCATCCCAGAGATCAGAGGCTTCCGAAAGTACACCATCTTGTTGGTCAGGATAGAAATCGAGCACAGACTTGAGGGTTTGTTCGGCCTGGAAAAGATCTTCGTGTGCAATGTGCACGCGCGTCTGCAACAAGAGGCCCTTGGCCACCCAATAGTTATAACTAGGTTTCATTTTCAACAAAGCTTTGATTTCAGTTTCAGCTTCGTCAAACATTTTCTGACCAAAATAGATATCGGCTAATAAATATTTAGCTTCAGAACCCATGGCAGTTGTTGTGTTTTTGACCAACCACTCCAAGGAAGATTTTGCCAAGTCGTATTGCTTCAAATGATAATTAGCCATTCCTTTAGCATATTCGGCCTCTACTTTAAGCACTGGCGTTAGTGCAGCATTTTCAAGAACGAAATCTGCATTGGTACGGGCAAGCTCATAATTAGCACCTAGGAAAGCACAACGCATGATTCCTAATTTGGCATCAAAAGTACTGGTTGGCTTGGCGGCAACCGTCTCTAATTTTTGGTAATACTGTAGGGCCTTGGCATAATCTTTTCTGATATAATGATAAGCCGCTGTTTTTGCTGCCGCATATTCAGCATAAGGAGTCAAAGAAGTCGACAAATACTTTTCGAATTGCGCAATAGCGCCGACAGAATCTTTGGTACGAAGCATGCTGTTGCCCAAATAGAAATAAGTTTCATTGACGTAACGGCCATTCGGGAATTTCGTCATGTAGATTTCAAATTTTTCTATGGCCTCTCTGTAGTTGGTGTCTTCGTAGGCAGCAAGTGCAGGGGTGTAGAAAATATTTTCTTTTTCTTCTGTAGAAATATTGGCACAAGGATACTTATCAATGACTTCTGAAGCGAGGTCAGGTTTCTTTTGTGCGTTGTATACATCGATGAGGTTAAGGACTACTTTTTTACAGATTTCACGCTGCTGCTCATAGGTGTTCAGTATCTCTAAATAAGCGGCCTCTGATTTCAAGTAATCCCATTTTTTATAGTAAATATCGGCGATATCTAATTTGACATCTAAGGTATACGGAGACTTCGGAAATTCGGAAAGAAAGCTCTGATAGGTGCTTAAGGCTTGGTCATAATTCAGTTGCGACATATAAGTTCTGGCCAATTCATATTGCGCATTCATGCGGTATTTAGAGGCTGGTGCTTCCTTGAGTAATTTAGAAAGCGTAGCGGCTTTCTCGGGCAGCTGACCATTGAATCCTTGTGCTTTTGACAAATAGAATAGTGCTTTGTCATTGAGCGGAGAATTCAAGTTATAAGCTTGTTGGTAATATTGAATGGCTTGCAAGTTTTGTTTGTTTACGTAGTAGGCATCGGCCACTCTGAAAGTTGCATCTACCACTTTTATAGGTTTGTCCGGATTGAGCTGCAAATAAGTTCTAAACGATTGAATGGCTTCATCTCTTCTGCCCTGATCTAAATAAGCATAACCAATATTATAGTATGCATCTACTTTTTCAGGTAAGGAATTTGAGGCCGGTGAATTGATGAAATCTCGGTAAGTATTGATAGCAGCGCTGAGGTCATTTTTTCTGTATTGAATGTCGGCCATCCAGTAACGGGAAAGTGCAACCATTTGTGGATCCATCGGATAAGTGCTCACCTTCTTGAACGCTTCAAAAGCATCTTGCATTTGTCCTTTTTGGAAGAGCTCAACACCGTAATTAAAGGCTACGGTCTGGTAAACCTTTTTGAGTTGCGCGTCTTTTGATGGCAATTTATCAATAGACTCTAATGCTTTGGCAAAATTGGATGTGTTCGTGTATACATTTACTAAATACTGATACACATCTCGCTTGCGTTTAGACTCAGGATAACGGCTTAAGTAATTTTCAAAGGCCCTTACTGACTCATCATAAGGGTTGATGTCGACCTTGAATGAAATCACGGCAAACTGAAAGAGTGCATCTTCTTGAATTTGAGGCAAGCTATTCATTTCTGCAGCGCGCTCAAAGGCACTGCGCGCAGGAAGCAATTTGTTCAATTTTAGGTAAGCATCTCCGATTTGATACATCGCTATGTGTCCTAAACTATCTTGGACGCGTGTGACTTTATCAAAATTCTTGATGGCTTTATCGTACTGTTGCGTTTTGTAATAGGCGTAGCCAAACTCATAGTAGTCGTCGCGCGTTCCACGGGCGTTTTGGTGATATTTTTCAAGGTAAGGAAGTGCTAAATCAAACTTCCCCAGCTGATAATAGGCATTGCCAATGATATGCTGAATGTCGTATTCATTATTGACAAAGCTGCATGCCAAAACCGTTGGTGCAAAGTCTATCACATCTTGATACTTCCCTTGTTTGTATAAAATCTGAGCGATGTAATAAGGCACCACACCACAATAGGTAGAATCCTTTTGTAAGGCCTTGAATCCTTCTAATGCCTCTTGTAAAGCCGAACGCGTATAGCTGATATGGGCATAATAATAGAGTGCCGGCTTGGCGTATTCGGTCGTGCCATCCTTGATGTCTTTAAATGCCAAATAAGCCCCGTCTTGATCTTCGTTTTGATAAGCTGAATAACCCAATTTGAAAAGCACCTCTTCTTTCTGTTCTGCTTTGAGATTTCTGACATTGATATCCTTGTAAGCGCGTTGGGCACTCAAAAAATCATCATTTTTAAAATGATAGGCTCCAATACCGATGGCAATTTCTGTACGGTAATTATTTTCCGGATAAGCTTTATTGAAGGCTTCTAATAATGGAATGGCATCATTATTATAAAGTTGCAATGCAGCCATACCTTCATAGTAATGCGCCTTGATTAAAAAAGGATCGTGTTCATTGCGCTTGTTTTGTTGACAAGCTGCAATGAAAGTCCTGAACTCTTGTTTGGCTTCGGCAAACTGAGCTTTGGTATACAAATCTTCGGCATTAAAGAAAGCCGCATTTTCACCACTGTATTTGGTGGATTCCTGTGCCCAAATAAACATTGGGAAGCATAACAGGAAGACAAGATAACGCAAGTTACGATTCATAGTATGTAAAATTACTAGGGGCAAGTGCCCAATCTGAGGGCGCATCCAAAAGTTTTAAACCTGAATTTGTTAAGATAAAATCGGGTAAATTTTATTTTGGTTACGACTTAATGAACACATTTGTCTAAAATTATTGCTTGTGTCAACTGTCATCTCACTTACGAACGCCAAAATTTACCAACAGGACAAACTCATTCTTGACAACCTTAATCTAGTGTTGGAAGAAAAAACCTTTGCCTATTTGATTGGTAAAACCGGTAGCGGAAAAAGTAGTCTATTGAAAACCCTCTATGCAGAATTGCCACTCACAGAAGGCACTGGCAGTGTTTGCGGCTTTGAATTACAAGGTCTCAAACGCAAACAAATACCTTTTTTGCGCAGAAAAATCGGCATCGTATTTCAAGATTTTCAATTGCTCACGGATCGCAATGTCTTAGATAACCTCAAATTTGTACTCGGTGCCACTGGCTGGAGCGATAAAAAACTCATCGAGCAACGCGCCATGAACTGCCTTCAATTAGTTGGCATTGAAAAAAAAGCCAAAGATTTTCCGCACCAACTTTCTGGCGGAGAACAACAACGTGTATCGATTGCCAGAGCACTTTTAAATAAGCCAACCTTAATCTTGGCAGATGAGCCTACTGGAAATCTAGACCCTGCCACCTCTAAAGAAATCATGGAGCTTTTATTAGCGGTTGCCAAAGAGGAAAACACAGCCATACTGATGGCTACACACGACATGCAAATGGTGGCACATTTCCCAGGAAGAATTTTAGAAGTTAGTGAGGGTAAGGTCCTCGAGCAACACTAAGAAAGTTCACCAACAACCGAGCTACTTAAAAAGCCAGCAATGAATGGTTTTGGAATATTTGCCAATGCAAACATGCATTTGGTGAGTGCTGCTTCGGCAGTGAGATCCGCCCCGCTAATGACACCAACTTGTTCAAAAAACATACTGGTTTGATATGCGCCCTGACGCACAGCACCACTCTGACATTGGGTAATATTGAGCACAATGCCTCCTTTTAAAATAAAATTTTGAACGGATGCTTGAAAGTTTGGATTGCTAAAGGCATTACCCGCTCCAAAAGTTTCAATAATGAGTACTTGTATCTGAGGATAGTCCAACAAAGAAGTATACGCTTCGAGCGGCATTCCGGGATAAATGCGCATAAGAGAAACCGCATTTGACAACGCAGTCTTACTCTCTAGTTGAGCTTTTGTTGTTCTAAATAATCGTTCTTTGAACCACTCAATTTGAACGCCAGCCTTTGCCAATAACGGATAATTTGGAGACTGAAAAGCTTCAAATTGATGCGCTGAAACCTTGGAGCTCCTGTTGGCTCTAAACAAGCAATACTCAAAATATAAGGCCACCTCTTGAACTATTGGCTCCCCATTTTGATCATGGGCAGCGGCAATTTCAATGGCGGTGATGAGGTTTTCTTTGCCGTCTGTTCGGATGATGCCAATGGGCAACTGAGAACCTGTAAAAATGATTGGCTTTTTCAAGCCTTGCAACATAAAACTCAGGGCACTTGCCGTGTAAGACATCGTGTCGGTGCCGTGTAAGACCACAAAACCATCATAGCTTTCATACGATTCGGTGATCCAAGTTGCTAATGTTTGCCAATCTGAAGGTGTGATTTCTGAAGAATCCAGAGGATGCTCAAAACTACGCACCGTAAGTTCGAGGTCAAAGCGCTGTAATTCTGGAATGTGCGCATGCAAATGATCGAAATTGACACTTTCAAGTGCACCTGTTTGGGCATTGGTGATCATTCCGATGGTGCCACCTGTATAGATCAGTAAAATCTTACGCATGTTCGAAAGTAAGAAATTTTTCCAAGCCAAATAAACGGATGGCATTGGCACTGGTGTGCTTTTCAAGCTCAGTTGCACTAAGCCCTAACGTTTCTTGTAATTTACTCACTACTTCGATAAGGTATGCAGGCTCATTGCGCTTACCGCGATAAGGTACAGGCGATAAATAGGGGGCGTCGGTTTCCAAAAGCAATTTGTCTAGCGGAATTTCCTTGACCACCTCAGCCAAGCCAGCATTTTTGTAGGTCAAGACTCCACCGATACCAAAATAGAAATTTTGATATTTGAGAATCCTTTGAACCTGCTCTTTACTGCCGGTAAAGCAATGAAAAACGCCACTAAGTTCTGGGGTCCATTCTTCATCGAGGATGGCAAATAACTCTTCAAAAGCCTTTCTGACGTGGATAGCAATAGGCAATTTGAGTTTTTTTGCCCACTGCACTTGAGTCCGGAAAACTTCTTGTTGTTGGGCCAGAAAAGTGCTGTCCCAGTAAAGGTCTAGGCCGATTTCACCTACTGCGCAATAGCGGTGAGGCGCAGCGAAAAGCTGCGCCTCAATTGTCGCAAGCGCTTGCTGCCAATCTGCGTTGACATAGGTTGGATGCAAGCCCATCATCGGGATGCATTGGGTTGCGGAATCTGCTAATGCTTCGAGCGCTGCAATGCTGGCAACGTCTATATTGGGTAATAATATTGCCCCCACGCCGGTTGCGCTTGCTCTTTGGAGCATCGCGCTGAGGTCTTCGGCAAATTCTTCGGCATAGATATGCGCATGTGTGTCGATGATCATTATTTTGCTCTTGCTGCTAAATAGTTTTCCCAAGCCCAGGCATCTTTGATCGCATCTTCGATGGTGAGGCGGGCTTTCCAACCCAAAAGTTCTTGGCCCTTAGTGGCATTGGCATATATTTCGATGACATCGCCAGCCCTTCTTGGCCCGATTTGATGCGGGAGTGCTTGGCCTGTAATTTTTTCAAACGCAGCAACGATTTCAAGCACTGAGCTTCCTGTTCCTGTTCCTATATTGACCGCTTCAAGCAAGCCATTTGGTTCTTTGGCTAAAAATTCTAGCGCCGCCACATGTGCTTCGGCGAGGTCCATGACATGAATGTAGTCTCTGATGCAAGAACCATCACGCGTTGGGTAATCATTGCCAAAGACGGTCAAGTAGGCTTGTTTACCAATGGCAGTTTGGGTTACGAAAGGCAATAAATTATTGGGTTTACCGATGGGGTATTCGCCAATAAGTGCAGAAGGATGCGCGCCTACTGGATTGAAATAGCGGAGGTTCATCAGTTTGATGTGTGCCGAACTTTTATGGAAATCAGTAATGATTTGTTCACCCATCCATTTGGTAAAACCATAAGGTGATTCTGGCGCTTGTTTTGGGGTGGTTTCGCTGACCTCTTTCTCACCCTTTGGTTCGCCATAAACTGTACATGACGAAGAAAATACAAAATTGCGCACATCGTGTTTTTCGAGCATGCCAAGCACATTGATCAAGCCTACGAGATTATTTTGATAATAGGCCAATGGTTTTGCTACAGACTCACCAACCGCTTTATAGGCAGCAAAATGAATAACGCCTTCAAAATGATATTGCTCAAAAAGCAGATTGAGTGCAGCTTGATCACAAACATCGATGCGGTGCAAAATAGGAGCTGCCCCTAATATTTGGGTAAGGCCTTCTAGTGCGATATCATTAGCGTTGCGTAAATCATCGGCAATGACAGGTGTGTAGCCTTTTTGTTGAAGTGCTACAACTGTATGAGAGCCGATGTATCCGGCACCGCCCGTTACTAAAACATATTTATTCATAAAACAAAGTTAGGGATTCCCTTTTTGCATGAACCGCTTTGTCTTAAGTTTGTTATCAGAATGATGAAAGTTTTACTTATTTGCTTTGCCCTTCTTTTCATTGAAGGAAATTTCAATTTAGAGGTGGAGATTGAAGGAATGCCCAACACGAAAGGCAACGTATTTATTGGGCTCTTTGACTCGAGTAAAGAGTTCCCCATTTTTGGCAAACAACTCAAGGGAGTTGTGGTCAAGATAGAAGGCAAGAAAGTCATTTATGAATTCAAGAACCTAGCTCAGGGGAAGTATGCATTGGCCGTGTATCACGACGAAAACAAAAATGGCAAACTCGATAAAAATGTTTTTGGTGCACCTACCGAGTATTACGGGTTTTCAAATAATGCGCGTGAAATATTCTCAGCACCAAGTTTTCTGGATGCCAGCTTTTCGCTCAATAGCGATAAAAAAGTTAAAATCTTATTGAAATAAGGCTGCTATTCAAAGCTGATTAATAAGCCGCCTTTCTCAACAACGTCACCTTCTTGAAGATGCAACGCGCTCACTACACCGACGCCCTCTGCTTTCAAGACGTTTTCCATTTTCATGGCTTCCAACGATAGCAAAGCATCACCGGGTTGTACTTCTTGCCCTAATTTGACGTGAATGGCTGTAACCCTGCCCGGCATTGGCGCCTGCATTTCTTTGAGTTTGCGCAATTTTGGTTTATCTAGACCCATTGCTGCAATTAAGTCGTCTAGGGGATGTGCTTTTTTAACTTGAAAAGTGCGGTGGTTGATGCGAATAGATAACTGCCCAAGTTCAGATTGGTCAGCAAGTAATTCGCCGTGATACTTTTTACCTTCAAACTTGATTTCAAAAAATTGGTGGTCAAACCATTTGACGGACGCACCGCTAAGGGTTTGTGTTTCTTTTTGATCAATGAGCCATTTGTTCATTTGGACTTATTTTATAAGTTGAATGGCGGTATCCGCCGCTGCTTCGATTTCTTCTGTTTTCTCAAGCGAAAGTGATTCAAATGAGATATCGTTTGCCAGAACTTCAGCACAAATGTAAGTTTTATGAGCCAAAGCCGCCTCCTTTACAATAGCTGAAGTATCGAGCTTCACTGTGATGCGATCGGTGACGTCGAGCTGTTGGTCTTTGCGCATATTTTGAATGCGATTGACAAGTTCACGGGCCAAGCCCTCCGCTTTAAGTGCTGGGCTAATGCTGATATCAAGGGCAACAGTAAGGCCATTTTCACTAGCCACCAACCACCCAGGGATGTCTTGTGCTTGAATTTCGAAATCTTGGAGCTCAAGCTGGATTGCATCACCATCGATGTCAGCAGACCAAGTTTTAGTTTGCTCTAGCTTGGCAATGTCGTTTTGGTCAAACTGCTGAACTAATGCCGCAATTGCTTTCATTTGCTTACCATATTTCGGGCCAATTGTTTTAAAATTCGGCTTGATGGATTTGACTAGAATGCCGCTGTCGCTGAGTAATTCGAGTTCTTTGACATTGACTTCAGAACAAATGAGGTCGGTGACATGGCGGAAGTTATTCGCTTCCTGCTCATTGAGCACTGGGATCATGATTTTTTGAAGTGGTTGACGCACTCTAATGTGTTGTTTTTTACGGAGCGCTAATACCAAGGAACAGGCCTGCTGTGCAAGCTCCATTTGGCGCTCGAGTTGCGGCAAAATTGCAGCTTGATCGGGGCTCGGGAAATCAGCGAGATGTACCGATGTTTTAGCTTGTTTGCCAGACACTTGATTGAGGTCTGAGAACAATTGATCCATATAAAAAGGGGCAATTGGTGCGGCTAAAAGTGCAATGGTTTCTAAGCAAGTATAAAGCGTTTGATAGGCGGCTTGCTTGTCTTGTGCGTCGTCGTTTTTCCAGAAGCGTCGGCGACACAAACGCACATACCAATTGGAAAGTTGTTCGTTAACGAAATCTTGGATGGCCCGACCAGCTTTGGTTGGTTCGTATTCGGCATAAGCTGCATCTACCTCAGCAATGAGCGAGTTGAGCTTAGAAATGACCCATTGGTCAATTTCTGGACGCTGTGTCAAGGCGATGGATGGACCTGAAAAATCAAAACCATCGATGTTGGCGTAAAGTGCAAAGAATGAATAGGTATTGTAAAGGGTGCCAAAAAACTTGCGCTGTACTTCTGCAATTCCTTCGAGGTCAAATTTGAGGTTGTCCCAGGGTTGTGCGTTGGTGATCATGTACCAACGGGTGGCATCTGGGCCATATTTTTGGAGCGTCGTAAATGGGTCGATGGCATTGCCCAAACGCTTGGACATTTTTTGACCGTTTTTATCGAGGACAAGTCCATTTGAGACCACATTTTTGTAGGCTTTCTCGCCAAATACCATAGTGGCAATGGCGTGAAGGGTATAAAACCATCCGCGAGTTTGATCCACTCCTTCGGCAATGAAATCGGCTGGAAAAGCCGTTTTTTGATCGATGAGTTCTTTGTTTTCAAAAGGATAATGCAACTGAGCATAGGGCATCGCGCCGGAGTCAAACCAGACATCGATGAGGTCGGCTTCGCGCTTCATGGGTTTGCCACTTGGCGAAACCAAAATAATTTGATCCACTATATGTTTGTGGAGGTCTATTTTTTGATAATTGGCATCGGATAAATCTTGTGGGTCGAAGCCAGCAAATGGATTGTGGGCCATGAGACCTTTTTCGATGGAAAGCTCAATGGCCGTCATTAATTCAGCTACTGACCCAACACAAAGGCGTTCGTGGCCTTCTTCTGTGGACCAAATAGGAATAGGAATGCCCCAATAGCGCGACCTTGAAAGGTTCCAGTCGTTGGCATTTTCAAGCCATTTTCCAAAACGTCCTGAACCAGTAGCTTCTGGTTTCCAGTTGATTTGTTGATTGAGGGCCACCATTTGTTCTTTGCGGTCTGTTACACGGATAAACCAAGAATCTAGTGGGTAGTAAAGTACTGGTTTGTCTGTGCGCCAGCAATGTGGGTAAGAGTGCTCGTATTTTTCAACCTTGAATGCCCTGCTCTCTTCTTTGAGCTGAATAGCAATTTGAACATCGACAGAACGCTCGGGCTCTTGACCAGCATCGTAGTATTCGTTTTTGACATACATACCGGCATATGGGCCGACTTCAGGTCTGAATTTACCTTGTAGGTCCACTAATGGCACTAAATTGCCACGTTCGTCTTTGACTAATAAGCCAGGCACACCAGCTTCTGCGGCAACACGCGCATCATCTGCACCAAAAGTTGGGGCGGTGTGTACAATACCTGTACCATCTTCGGTGGTAACGAAGTCTCCACCAATGACTTGAAATGCGGCTTCTGGGTTTTCGGCCGGTTGCGCAAAAGGCAATAGTTGCTTGTAGCGCAAGCCCACTAAATCTTGTCCCTTGCAAGTTCCCATAATACAATAGGGTATTTGCTTGGCACCCGCCTCGTATTGGTTTAAGTCAGTTAGATTTTCTACGGCTACAAAACCTTTTGAGAATTGATAAGCCACCAAATTTTTGGCTAAAACAACTTGGATGGGTTCGAAGGTATACTGATTGAAAGTAGCGA
This sequence comes from Bacteroidota bacterium, assembly GCA_041176605.1. Lineage (GTDB taxonomy): Bacteria > Bacteroidota > Bacteroidia > Flavobacteriales_D > Crocinitomicaceae > UBA952. Next base: position 1,374 of record JBEDCS010000044.1, on the reverse strand, counting down.
CTAAAGCGTATTCAATATTGGGGCCAACGGTAAGTGCCGTATTTGAAGGAAGCGTCCAAGGTGTGGTGGTCCAGGCGAGTAGGTTTGTGTGTTGGGCAAAACTGCTAGAAGCAAATGGGAGTTCTTGCCCAGCCAGGACTTCAAACATAGCTACGATGGTGGTGTCTTTGACATCTTTGTAGCAACCCGGCTGATTGAGTTCATGTGAGGAAAGGCCTGTGCCCGCCTTTGGCGAATATGGCTGGATGGTATAGCCCTTGTAAATGAGGCCTTTATTGTAAAGTTGAGACAACAACCACCACACAGATTCCATATATTTTGGCTGGTACGTAACATACGGATTTTGCATGTCGACCCAATAGCCCATTTGCAACGTGAGGTCGTTCCAGATATCGGTGTAGCGCATCACGGCTGTTTTACAAGCTTCGTTGTATTGGTCAACGCTTATTTTTGAACCGATGTCTTCTTTGGTGATCCCTAATTCTTTTTCTACGCCAAGTTCTACAGGCAAGCCGTGGGTATCCCAGCCCGCTTTACGATGTACTTGTTTGCCTTTCAGCGTTTGGTAACGGCAAAAGATATCCTTGATGGCACGGCCCATCACGTGGTGAATGCCAGGCAAACCATTGGCAGAGGGCGGCCCTTCGTAAAATACAAAAGATGGCGCCCCTGCCCTTTGTGCCACTGATTGCTCAAAAATGGCTTCTTTTTGCCATTTTTCAAGGACAGTAGCAGCGACATTTGGGAGGTTTAATCCTTTGTATTCAGGATATTTTGCTTTCATGAACGTTTACTTTGTAAAGTCGCGAATTTACGAAAAAATCGGGCTATTTTTGCAAGATATGCTGCTCAAAACTAGGCTCCACGAACATTTATTTCAGTTACTTGAAAAGCGCATTTCATTACTAACTGCGCAAAGAACCCAAATGAGTCATGATAGCACAGAAAGTGGCAAGGGTTCTGCCGGAGACAAACACGAAGTCGGCATTGCCATGGCGCAGCTTGAAATCGAAAAAATTGACCAGCAAATTTCTTTGGCACAACAACAGTTGTCTGCACTCAAAAGACTAGATCCCAACCAAGTGCATGAACAGGTGCAAAGTGGCAGCCTATTTCAGGCAAATGGCCAAGTATTTTATTGCGCTGTACCGCTCGGTCAAATAGAATTGGATGGTTCTACTGTTTTTTGCTTAAGCCCAGAAGCGCCAATCTTTCTGGCCATTAAAGGGAAAAATATCGGCGATGCTATCATATTCAATTCAAAAACTTGGACCATAGAACTGCTTGCATGAGCGCCAAAAAAATATGAGAGCCGAACAACAGAAAGTAGCAATTATTGGAGGTGGTGCAGCAGGTTTTTTTGCGGCCATTTCT
>JBEDCS010000043.1:0-3077 GCA_041176605.1 Bacteroidota bacterium | reverse complement strand
GTAAATGAAAAATTTCGTCGAAGTTATACCTTTCTTACATTTCCTCACAAACATTTCCATAAAATATTTATCTTTGCACCTCGATTCTCAATCGAATAGTCTGCTGCCCACGTGGTGAAATTGGTAGACACGCCATCTTGAGGGGGTGGTGCCAACAGGTGTGCTGGTTCGAATCCAGTCGTGGGCACATTGATCAAAGCATCTTGCCGAAGGCAGGATGCTTTTTTCTTTTCTACGAGTCCAAAATGAAATTTTGAGGGAGTTAAAAAAAGAAAAAAGCATCCATTTTGCGAAGCAAAAAGATGCTTTGATCCACTATAAAGACAAGACTGGAAAACCGAGCGAAGCGAGGTAATCCAAGAATGAGGTGTGTTTCATAAAAAAAGAAAGCGTTGCAAACGCTTGACTTTTCCTTGTTAGATTTTAAACATTTTAGGAAAACCGAGCGAAGCGAGGTAATCCAGTTTCCTCGCAAAAAGATGCTTTGATCCACTATAAAGCCAAGACTGGAAAACCGAGCGAAGCGAGGTAATCCGAAAATCCACGGAACCTTCCTTCATTTCCATCCGCTTTCTTTTCAATCTTTCAATCCAAAACATCAATTTTACAGCAACACATTATGAATTTTGTACGGATTTTCTCCGTACTTTTACGCCAAATCAAATGCAAATACAAGCAATGTCTAACAACGCCAGATTTGACACCCGCCTACCTCTTGAGCAAAAGGAACGCCTAGAACGTGCTGCCCAACTCGGCGGTTATCGCAGTTTATCTGACTTTATCCTAACTGTAGCCGAGCAAAAAGCTGCTGAAATTTTTGAAAAAGCACAACAAATCGAGCTCTCACGGCAAGATGCGGCTATTTTCTGTGCAGCCATCCTATCAGACGCTGCACCCAATGAATATCTCAAAGAGAGTGTCGAGCAAGGCGCACATTATTTTCAATGGAAGCGCAAATAACGGTTTTAAACCCAAGGCACAGCGCTGCCAAAAAACAATTTCAAAGTGGTAATCTAGCGCTCGATACCTATTTGCAACAATATGCCCTACAAGATCAAAAAAGACTACAAAGCGTCTGTTTTGTTTTAGAAAACAAGCAAGGTCAACTTCTTGGATTTTATACCCTAAGCGCGAGTGCTATTGACACAAACCTGCTTGATCGTCAAACGCTTTCAATTTTGGACGCAAAGTACCAACAAATACCAGCCATACTTATTGGCAGATTTGCCATCGATCAGAAGTTTCAGCGCAAAGGATTAGGCAAACTTTTACTCATGGATGCCTTGAAACGCTGTACCAAACAAGCTGAAGAAATGGGTGCTTGTGCCGTTTTTGTCGACCCAAAAGATCAAGTTGCAAAACATTTTTATCTCAAATTTGGCTTTCACGCCTTGCCCAACCAATCCAAACTCTTCATACCCATCAAAACACTACAGAAATTATTTCAAGCTTTTGACTAAATTTAGGGCTGTAAAATGACTCACATGAAAACGTACTTTTTTCTTATTTCAGCACTGCTCTTGGGGCTTCAAAGTTGTTCGAACGAAAAGCCAAACCAAAATTCAGAACCGAGCTCAATTGTAGCCACAGACGAAAGCACTAAAGAATTACAGCAAAGCCTAAAAGACGTTGCCGCCGAAGAAAAACGCTTGGAGGCAGAAGCAGCTGCAAACATGACCACCATGAGCTTCAAGGAACTCACTCATGACTTCGGAACTGTTCTAGAAGATACCAAACACGTCTATAACTTTGTAGTGACTAACACCGGAACAAAGCCGCTCAATATATTAAGCGTGAAGGCCTCTTGCGGATGCACTACTACTCAAAAACCAGAAAAAGCCATTGCTCCTGGTAAGTCAGATATCATTGCCGTTGAGTTTCATCCGAAAGTTGGGCAATTAGGCCGACAAGACAAAACGGTTACTGTCATCGCCAATACCAAACCAGAAATGGTGGTCTTAAACATTGGGGCGATGGTCAAGAAAAACCCTGAAACAGAAGGCCGCATCGCAACCAATTGATATGAAACTACACGTTCTCAATACCGGATTCTTTAAGCTCGATGGCGGCGCAATGTTTGGCGTGGTTCCGAAAACAATCTGGCAAAAAACAAATCCTGCCGACGACAACAACATGTGCTCTTGGGCCATGCGCTCTTTACTCATTGAAGATGGCAAACGCCTCATTTTGGTAGACACCGGCATCGGCGACAAACAATCTGAGAAATTCTTCTCGCACTACCATTTGTTCGGAACGGATAGCCTTCATGGCAATTTGTCCAAGCTCGGCTTTCATGCCTCAGACATCACTGACGTCATCCTGACGCACCTGCATTTTGACCACTGTGGAGGAGCCATCGCCTTTGACCAACAAAAAGAAGCTTACCGTACGGTTTTCCCAAACGCAACCTACTGGAGCTCCAAAGAACATTGGCAATGGGCTACCCAACCCAATGCACGCGAAAAAGCATCCTTTTTAGCAGAAAACATCCTTCCCATACAAGAAAGCGGACAGCTCCAATTTGTCGAGCGCAATGGTTTACTCACCAAAAATGCGCTGCCAGGCATCGATCTCTCTTTTTTTGATGGCCATACCGAAAGCATGATGTTGCCACAAATTCAATACAAAGGCAAAACAATTGTCTTCATGGCAGACCTCCTTCCAAGTACTGGGCACATTCCGTTGCCTTATGTCATGGGCTACGACACCCGCCCTTTACTCACGCTCTCTGAAAAAGAGCGCTTTTTGATCGAAGCCGCCAACAACGAATACGTCTTGTTCCTTGAACACGACTCCGCTCACGAATGCTGCACCGTACAACACACCGAAAAAGGCATCCGCTTGAAAGACACCTTTGCCTTTACCGACCTCTAACACACTTCCATGAAAAGCCCCGCTGAAATCGTACAAGGCATGCTCGACAACGATGCTTTTAGCCAAATACTGGGCATGGAAATAAAAGCACTAGAACTTGGCTATTGTCAACTGAGTTGCCCCGTTACAGCCCAAACAACCAACGGTTTTGGCATCGCCCATGGTGGCCTCACCTACTCTTTAGCTGACTCCGCATTAGCCTT
>JBEDCS010000042.1:0-7490 GCA_041176605.1 Bacteroidota bacterium | reverse complement strand
ACGATTCATTGGCGAATAATTTGCTGGTCTATTGTAAGTAGAAAATTACTGAAAATTTTCTAAAAAACATAGATTACCAATAAGTTACCCCCTCTTCGCTATCGCTTGGTATACCACATGTTGGAGGTCAGTGCGGATGTTGAGGTCGCGGAGTTTCCAGTTGTCTTGGTTGGGGTGCACGCGGTTCGATAAGAAAATAAAGATGACCTTGTTTTTAGGATCGGCCCAGGCGAGGGTTCCGGTGAAGCCAGAGTGTCCGAATGATTGCTGAGAGGCCAAGACGTCGCAGGTGCCGCCTCCGCTTGCATTGGGGCGGTCAAAGCCCGCAGCGCGTCGGTTGCCAGGGTATTGCTGCTTGGTAAATTCGTTGTAGGTGGCTTCTGTAAAGAAACGCTGCCCTGCCATTTCTCCTTTGTTCAAGAAAAGCTGCATCACGTGTGCCAAACTCCAGGCGTTGGCAAAAATACCGGCGTGTCCGGCAACGCCGCCGAGCATGGCTGCGCCTGGGTCGTGTACATAGCCGCGCAAGAGCTGTTTGCGGAAGGCTTGGTCGTCTTCGGTAGGGACAATTTGTTTTTCAGAAAAGAGCGTAAGTGGTTTGTAAAGTATGCGATTGAGCCCAAGTGGTAGGTAAATATTGCGGCGCAAGTAGCTCGCTTGGCTTTCGCCGATGAGGCGCTCCAAGATGGGTTGGGTAAAATAATAGCAAAGATCCGAATAGACATATTTTTTTGGCCCTAGTTCTGAGCGCAGAATTTGGGCATACATGCTGTCTTTGTAGCTTTTGTGGATGAACATGTCTTTAGCCACCTCGAGCGAAAAATCAGCAGATCGCTCTTTTTGGTATATACTAGACTTCCAAGATCCGTCGGTGAGCGTGCGTTTATAAAATGGAATCCAAGGCGTGAGACCGGCCTGATGCGCCATGATTTCTCTGATTTTGAGTGCCCCGAATGCGGTATTTCCAACAACTTCAGGGATGTAATGACTCAGTTTTTGATCGAGGTCAAATTTGCCTTGTGAGTGCTGTTGCATGGCAAGTAGGGTAGAGGCGGCAATTTTAGTCACAGAAGCGATGTCATACAAAGACTTTTGGTCAATTTGTGGCGCCGTAGCTTCATAGCCCTGCTTTCCGTAAGCCTTGTGCCAAATGATTTTGTCTTCAACGGCCACCAACAACTGGCAGCCCGGGTAGGCGCCTGCCGAAATCCCTTTCTGTGCGATGTCATCGAGTGCTTTGAGATCAGTGCTCTGAATACCGATTTCTTCGGGTAAGGCAATTCCTAAACGCCCATTGGCTTGAATGCCTGCGGCACTTAAACCTCCCATGATGAGTTGTGCAATTTGGGCTTGCGCAATGGCGTGGTTTTCATGTGCCAAGATAATGGCGTCAAATAAGGACGTATCTATTGATTTGAGCGCTTTGTGCTCGCCAAACAACACCAAGATATTTTGGTCATTGGTGTCGAGTAATTTCGTTTTTTCGAGGGCCCAATTGGCAATGTGATTACTTTGTGGTTTATGGGCATGAAGGCTATAAATGCAAACCTCAGGTTCGGTTAACCCGTAAAATTTGTCGATCGCAGCTGGAATTTGGAGGGTATCAGCAGCAAAAAATGCCATGCGATCGGCGTAGAGGTCAAGGGTTTCTGTAAAAACGCTCGAGTTGCCGCCGAGTGCGATACACGCTAATTTTTGATCAAGGCGTCCTAATGGCAGGGCTTGTTGTTTGTTTTTGAGGATTTGAATGTGTTCGCGGTAGCCGTCATGTTGAAGGTGAAGCGCCATCGCGTTCAAAGGTGCTAATTCACTATTGATCCATTTATTTGGAAGTTCATATCTAAAGGAAGTAGATTTTCCTGTCGACTTTGAATGGGGATAAAGCTGAATGATACTGAATCCGAGCAAAGAGACAACAAGAAGGGAGGAGAAGAGGCGCATGCGTTTCATTTAGTTTCAAAACTAACGAAAAAGCGCCGCTTTTCAAAACTCAAAGTGTAGTTCTGACACTTACTTTAATATACTGTTTTTTCTTTAAAAAAACAAATTAAGTTCTGCACAGTTCTACAGAATCATTGTTTACAAAAACCTAATATAAGTCATGGTTTGCAGGTGTGAAGTGTCTTAAATTTGTCGCGTCAAACACTCTAAAAACAGAACATGGAACAACACGGCAAATTCGGCATTAACGCCGACCTCGCTCAGCATATTGGCTTGTCTGAAACCGGTGATCAATTCTGGAATCTAACCCCAGCAGAACTCATCGAAGACTGCATCATTTTAGGCGAAGGAATGCTGAGCGACACAGGTGCCTTAGCTATTGAAACCGGCGAATTTACCGGTCGCTCTCCGAAAGACCGCTTCATTGTTCGCGACGCCGTTACTGAAAATGCAGTGTGGTGGGGTGATGTCAATATAGGTTTTGAACCTGCCAAATTCGACGCCCTTTATGAGCGCATGAAAGCGCACCTTGCTGACCAAGACCTCTACGTCCGCGATGTCTATGCTTGTGCCGATCCAACATATCGTTTAAATATCCGTGTGGTGGCAGAATTACCTTGGTCTAGCTTATTTGCTCACAACATGTTTTTGCGCTGTACTGCTGACGAAATTGAAAACTTTATGCCCGAGTGGCATATTGTCTGCGCTCCAAGCTTTCAAGCTGACCCCGCTATTGATGGCACGCGTCAGCACAACTTTGCCATCCTGAACTTTACCAAAAAGATGATTTTGATTGGTGGAACCGGCTATACAGGTGAAATCAAAAAAGGCATATTCTCAGCACTGAACTTTATTTTACCGCACGAAAAGAACGTGCTTTCCATGCACTGTTCGGCCAATATCGGTGAAAAAGGTGATACCGCTATTTTCTTTGGTCTGTCTGGCACGGGTAAAACAACGCTTTCTTCTGATCCAAATCGCCGTTTGATCGGTGACGACGAGCATGGTTGGTCTGCAGATAGTGTATTCAACTTCGAAGGTGGTTGTTATGCCAAAACCATCGACTTATCGCGCGAGAAAGAACCTCAAATTTATGACGCCATTCGTTTTGGAGCACTACTCGAAAACGTAGGTTTTCCGCAAGAGTCTTCAGCACCGGATTATACAGATGGTAGCATTACAGAAAACACACGTGTTTCTTACCCAATTCATCACATCGACAACATTGCAGTGCCATCTATCGGTTCTGCACCAAAAAATATTTTCTTTTTAACTGCAGATGCATTTGGTGTATTGCCTCCAATTTCTAAATTGACCAAAGAGCAAGCCATGTATCACTTTATGTCGGGTTATACCGCTAAAGTTGCCGGCACTGAAGTAGGTATTACAGAACCCACCACAACCTTCTCTGCAGGTTTTGGTGCTGCTTTCTTGCCTTTGCATCCTGCTAAGTATGCCAAATTACTTGGCGACAAAATTGAAGGCACCAATATCAATGTTTGGTTAATCAATACGGGTTGGTCTGGCGGCTCCTACGGTGTGGGGTCACGCATGAAGCTATCTTACACGCGTGCCATGATTACAGCGGCCTTAAATGGGCAGCTCGATCACGTGAGCTTCGAAACCATGCCTATTTTCGATTTAGCTTTCCCAACTTCTTGTGAAGGGGTACCTGCTGAATTACTTAACCCACGTAACACTTGGGCCGATAAAACAGCCTTTGACAACACAGCGTCTAGTTTGGCTGCAAAGTTTGTCAAGAACTTCGAAAAGTTTGCTGCTGAAACAGATGCCAGTATTTTGGCAGCTGCCCCACAATTAACTGTTTAACCTCCTTTCCATCAGTCAACGAGATTGGAAAGACAAGGGGCCGCAATAGCGGCCTTTTTTTTTGTGCAACAATAAATGCAGAGAAACAAAAAAGCCCTGACCATAAGGACAGGGCTCGATAAGAGTGGAGAACGAATTAACGCTTGTGCATTGGTTCGTCAGATACAGTTAATTTTTTACGGCCTTTGCGACGACGCGCAGCCAATACACGACGACCGTTTTTTGTGGCCATACGGCTACGGAAGCCATGCTTGTTTCTTCTTTTTCTTACCGATGGTTGAAACGTTCTTTTCATGTCGTGTAGTTATTTGTAATGTTTTTGGGAATGCAAAGATAGCGATTTTTTTAGATTTTCAAATTCTTTGCACAAAAATCATAAAAAAAAGCCGGTCCCCCAAGAAAGCAAGTTATTTTTGTAGTGCTAAGCGCAATGCCATGATGAGACCCAAAAAGAAATCCGAGCAAAAAGTAAAGTTAACCAAAGCAAGCTGGAAGAAAGCGGGTCGCTTTTTACGTTACCTCAAACCTTATGCCGGAACCTATTTCATCGGCTGGATTTTTCTAGTACTCAGTACTTCCGCAGGTTTGGTGTTTCCGTACTTAATGGGTAAACTATTAGGCACCACCAACGCCACACAAAACCCTGAGCAAGCCATTCGCTTACTGGACCTCTCGAATGTCAATCAAATTGCTTTGGCGCTTTTTGCTTTGTTCTTTTTTCAGTCTGTGTTTTCATTTGTACGTGTCGTATTGTTCAACAATGTCACCGAAAATGCGTTGCGCGACATGCGCAATGACGCTTTTCAAAAATTGGTCTACATGCCCATGGATTTTTTCAATCGTCAGAAGGTTGGAGAACTTACCTCAAGGGTAGCCACGGATATTACACAAATACAAGAAGTACTCAGAACTACCATTGCCGAATTTTTCAGACAAATCATCATCGTCTTCGGAGGCATTGCATTTTTGTTTTTCATCTCCTGGAAGTTATCCTTGATTATGCTGGCCACTGTGCCCGTTATGGCTATTGTAGCGGTGTTTTTTGGCCGCTATATCCGCAAACTCAGCAAAGAAGCTCAGGACTACATCGCTACGTCTAATTCGATCTTAGAAGAGGCCTTAACCGGTATTGCCAATGTCAAGGCATTTACCAATGAGTGGTTCTTATTTGGCAAGTATCAAAAGTCTACCCAGCAAAGCCGTGACCTCAATGTGCGCAGTGGCATTTGGCGTGGTTTATTTGTTTCCTTCATTATTTTCTGCTTATTTGGCGCAATTGTTTTTATTGTTTGGAAAGGCCTGCTCATGACACAAGGACCAAATCCTGAATTGGCCTCAGAGGGCTTTTATCAGTTTGTACTGTTCACCATCATGATGGGCGCGTCAATTGGTTCTTTGCCTGATTTATATGCCAGTGTACAAAAAGCGGTGGGTGCCACTGAAAATCTTTTGGACATATTAGAAGAAGAATCAGAATGGACACCTTCAAAATCTGTCAATACGCTGCCATTTGACGGCTCTGTGCGTTTTGAAAATCTACATTTCAGTTACCCACAGCGCGCCGATATCGAAGTACTAAAAGGGATCAATTTTACATTGCAGCCCAATCAAACGCTTGCTTTAGTAGGGCAGAGTGGCTCAGGAAAGTCGACCATAGCTAGTTTAGTATTGCGTTTTTATCAACCAAGTAGTGGTCAAATTTACTTTGGCATGACGCCTGCTAGCGAATTCGATTTGCAAACTTTGCGCCAGCATATGGCTATAGTACCGCAAGAGGTGTTGCTGTTCTCCGGAAGTATTCTGGAAAATATTCGTTTTGGTCGTCCAGACGCTACGGATCAAGAAGTCATAGAGGCCGCTCAAAAAGCCAATGCCTGGGAATTCATACAAAGCTTTCCGGAGCAACTCCAAACAGAAGTGGGAGATCGCGGGATTCAACTTTCTGGTGGTCAAAAACAACGCATTGCAATTGCCCGAGCTATTCTGAAAAACCCAAGTATTTTAATTTTGGATGAGGCTACGTCTGCCCTAGACTCAGCTTCAGAGAAGTTGGTTCAAGACGCGTTAGAGGAACTCATGAAAGGACGCACCTCTATTGTGATTGCCCATCGCTTATCAACCATTAAGCAAGCCGATCAAATATTAGTACTCAATGAAGGAACTATTGTTGAGCGTGGCGATCATCAAGCATTGATGGCTCAGAATGGTCAGTATGCTGCGTATGTAGCACAGCAGAATATCCAGGAATAAGAAAGAAAGTACTTTTTTGAGTATGGATTAATCTTTGGTATTGAACAAAGATTCGACAAACGTTTTGCGGTCAAAAAGCTGGAGGTCGGTCATTTTTTCACCGACGCCAATATATTTCACCGGAATTTTCATTTGATCAGAAATACCAATGATCACACCACCTTTGGCTGTGCCATCGAGTTTGGTAACTGCCAAGGCATTGATGTCTGTAGCTTGTGCAAATTGCTTGGCTTGTTCAAAGGCGTTTTGCCCAGTTGAGCCATCGAGAACCAATAAGATTTCATGAGGTGCACCAGGAACTACTTTGTCCATGACGCGTTTGATTTTAGAGAGTTCTTGCATCAGGTTGACCTTATTGTGCAAACGCCCAGCCGTATCGATGATCACGACGTCTGCGCCCTGTGCTTTGGCTGATTGCAAGGCGTCAAAAGCAACGCTAGCTGGGTCTGCACCCATACCTTGTTGAACGATAGGCACACCAACGCGTTCAGACCAAATGATGAGTTGGTCTACTGCAGCTGCTCTAAAGGTATCGGAGGCACCAAGCACGACTTTCAAGCCAGCTTGTTTCATTTGATAGGCGAGCTTTCCGATGGTAGTGGTTTTGCCAACACCATTGACACCAACTACCATTAATACGTAAGGATTGCCATCTGCAGGTTTGTCTACTTTGAGCTGGCCATGGTAATTGGCAGCGTTTTCTTCGAGGAGCGCAATAATTTCATCGCGCAATATTTGATTGAGTTCTTCTGAGTTGATGACGCGGTCACGCGAAACGCGGTTTTCAATGCGCTCGATGATTTTGAGGGTAGTTTCAACACCGACATCGGCAGTGATAAGAATTTCTTCGAGTTCGTCGAGGACGTCTTGGTCAACGCGGCTTTTTCCGATGAGCACGCGCGTCAGCTTCGAGAAAAATGTTTGCTTGGTTTTCTCTAGCCCTTGTTCGAGCGATTCTTTGTGCTCGGGTTCAAGGTTTTCTTTTTTAGACTTAAAAAAATCAAATATGCCCATGATCTAAGGTATAAAAAAAAAGCTCCCGACATGGAAGCTTTTAAAGGGAATGCACAACAGATTAGCTTTTAGTAAACCAATCTTTTACTTTATCGTTGTGTACGATTTCTTCTTTAAAGGTATAAGAGCCTGTTTTTTCAGACTTCACCATTTTGATGACCTTTGTATGTTCTTTACCTCCACCTTTTTGGAGTGATGCAACTACTTTCTTTGCCATGTCTTATTATTTAATTTCTTTATGGACAGTCATGCGCTTAAGGATCGGGTTGAATTTTTTAATCTCCATACGATCCGGCGTGTTCTTACGATTCTTGGTAGTAATGTAACGTGATGTACCTGGCATACCTGACTCTTTGTGCTCTGTGCACTCGAGAATTACTTGGATGCGGTTACCTTTACTCTTCTTAGCCATTTTCTAACTTTTTATTCTGTTTCGCAACAGGTTATTTCAAAAA
>JBEDCS010000041.1:0-2776 GCA_041176605.1 Bacteroidota bacterium | reverse complement strand
CGTCTTCCCACTCATAACGCAGGTTGTCAGCTGACTCTTTTCCGCCAAATTCGGCATCTGCTAGCTCCTGGGAGAAAAGGTCATTGAGTAGGTAAATGTGGATTTTACAATTCATTTTCGGGTTGTTTTTTTTCTACTTCGTTGATTTTAAAAGCAGAGGGGATGAGTTCCGGCACGAGTTTCATGACAATCGGAAGGATGAGCGTACCACCAGGCAATAAAAATAAAGCCAAAGAAGGCATGGATTTAAGGATGTCGTATACTTGCTCTTTGACTTGTTCTTTTTCTTGGCTGCTGAGTTCTTGTTTGGTAGATTTTTGCAAAAGCGCCATGAGCTCTTTGCTTTCTTTGATTTCAGCAATCAGGCGATCTCGGTTACGACCAATAATTTTAAGCCAACGCTTACTGGTTTCTTTATACGCAAAACTTGATTCTGTTGATTGCTTATAAACCAGCAGCTGATCAGCGCTACTTTGTGCAATAAATGCACTGCAAAGTTCTTCAGAGGCGAGCATTTGGTCTTCGGTCATTTCAAGTACCTTACCAAGCGCTAACAATTTGAGGCGTTCGTGGTCACTGATGACATGGGTGCCTTGAATCAAAAAATGACCGTATTCATAAGTGATTTGATGCAGCAATTGGTCCTTGACTAGTTCTTGTTTGAGCAACTTAAGTGGGATACCAATAGCCAAGCGGTGTTGGTAAATAGATCGGATACTTTTGGGCAAGGCAGCAGAGGCCAAAAAATGCTTGAAGATCTTTTGTTCTTTGTCTTCTATTTTTTGGTCAGAAAAACCGGCATATAACAAACCGTTCAATACAGAAATGGCTGCGGCTTGATAGGCTGAATCAAAGGGAACTTGTTTGCCCTCTAGAAAGGATCTGTAAAGAATGACATCTAGGAAAATAAACGCATTAGAGAGGTGGTTGAGCCAAAAATTAACACCAAAAAAAGTAGTTTTAATTTTAACCCTTGATTGTAAAATCAGTTCTAATTTGCGCTCGGGATTTTGTGTTAAACGCAATTGCAGGCGATCAAGTAAACCAAGGTGCTGGGTGCCGCTGTAAAATTGAGCCAGCGAAGCAATGAATTCATCCTTTTGAATTTTTTGCTGTTTTTTTCTTAAAAAGGTGAATAGATGGGTCTCGAAAAGCAACAGTTTGAGTTGCTCGTCGGTATTCATTTGCTGTTTGTTTAGAGAATTTGAAAAAATAAAATTCTTAGGCGTTCCGTAGATGAGCCCAGTTTGATGCGAAATAAAGTGGGTGAGGTTTTCAATTTGTTGTTGAACCAACTCTTGATCAATTTCAAAAATGCCTTGTTCGTAGAGCTCAAAAAACTTGGCTATCCAATTTTTGGAACCCGGAGAAAAAGAGATAGATTTGAACGCACTTGGCATGTTCAAATTTAAGCTTTATAACACACGCTGAACAAGATTTTTTTTTCAAAAAATACACTAGGATTTGTGGAAAAAGCTCGAAAACACAAGACATAAATGCCAGCGGGTGCCAACGTGCCAAATTGGGTGCTGCCATCCCAATAACAAACACCCTTTGTGCCGATGAGCTCATTGAACAGCACATTTTGAAGTAGTTGACCACTCGGCTCATAAATCTCCACACAAGCCATCATGCCGGGGTCTTTCATTTCATAGACGATTTCCAATTGATCGTGGTAGCCATCTAAGTCAGGACTCAGTTCTGGATAAGTCAAATGAATTTGGCCTTTAAATAGCGGAGCACTTTGCTGAGAATTTACCCTTCCTGGTGTGGCGCCTCCTGAATTTTGTGCCGCCGAAAACCAATTTTCGGCATCTTGTGTAGGTGCATTCGATTGAATTCTCTCCAAACTAAAGCTTTCTGAATCTGCAAGTAATGGAAAATGCCATAGTGCGGAATAATGCAAGGAATCTAGCGTAAAGGATTCTTGAAAAAGCACACAAGTGCCAGTGTCATTGTAGAAATAGGGAAGGTCAAATTGCCACAAGTTTTGTGGAAGCGTATTTGGATAAAAATCAATTAGAAATTGAGTGTCTGGACAAATGGCCAAGTATTGCTGCGGAGCCATTTTTACCGGGCTTAAAAAAATCGAATCTTGACAATTGTGAATACCACATTGGGATAAATCCAGGTATTTCCCACTATGGTTATAGAGTTCTACAAAATCTTGGCCTTCATTGGGTGGGTCAAATAATATTTCATTGATCAAGAGGTCGCCTTTTTGCGGTGTTTGGTATCGGATGAAATTCCCGAGGAGTTCTTGTGTGTTATTCCAGCAATCGGCTGCTGCTTCAATTTGAATATGATAAGGATTACTCGGCAAAATTGTGTCGTTGCAAAAAAGAAGCATTTGTGAACCATTGATAACGTTTTGAAAATTTAGAATTTGTTTTTCAAACAATCCAATATTTGGTGAGATATGAACGATACTATTGACCAATGAAAGACTGTCCATAGGTTCTGAAAATTGCAAGGCCAAATAATGCGCATCGAGCACCTCTACGTTTGTTAAAAGTGGTGCAATTGAATCTGAATAAGGATCAAAAATAGAGTTTGTTGTGCCGGGCGTACCACCCAAAGCGGCTAAGCTAGCACCCCAATTGTCTTGGTTTGAACAAGGGTCTAGCAATGATTTTCTTTCTAAACTGATTCCACTGGAAGTCAGCAGTGAGGTTGGATACCAATCGTTTTGGTAAACAAGTTGGTCCATTATTTCATTTTCAATATTCTTTAAGGCGATGAATTCCCCAGCGTTATTTAAACTCGGAAATGCAGC
>JBEDCS010000040.1:0-8949 GCA_041176605.1 Bacteroidota bacterium | reverse complement strand
AAAAAAGAAAGCCACCCGAAGGTGGCTCTATATAGACATTTCTCGCTATCCGAATGAATCGGGAAGAAAGAAACGGTAAAGAGCCCGAAGGCTCTTGAATCCTTACATCATGCCTGGCATTCCGCCACCCATTCCTGCCATAGCAGCAGCTGGATTGGCTTCCTCAGGCTCATCTGCAATGACACACTCGGTGGTGAGGAGCATTGCTGCAATAGAAGATGCGTTTTCAACCGCAATGCGCGTCACTTTAGTTGGGTCAATGACACCAGACTTGTAAAGTGGCTCGAAAACGTCTGTACGCGCGTTGTAACCAAAATCGGCTTTTCCTTCGCGTACGCGTTGTACGATGACCGCACCTTCGCCGCCAGCATTGGCAATGATTTGACGAAGTGGCTCTTCGGCAGCACGTTTAACGATCTGAATACCGGTCATTTCGTCTTCGTTGGCGCCTTTGAGTTTGTCAAGTGTTTCGATGGCACGAATTAAAGCCACGCCTCCTCCAGGGACAATGCCTTCTTCAACCGCTGCGCGCGTAGCTGCAAGTGCGTCGTCTACACGGTCTTTCTTTTCTTTCATTTCAACTTCAGTTGGTGCACCTACATAAAGTACGGCTACACCACCCGCCAACTTGGCTAAGCGCTCTTGAAGTTTTTCGCGGTCGTAGTCAGAGGTTGTTTGCTCTATTTGCGCACGAATTTGACCTACACGTGCTTGGATATCGGCTTTTTTACCTTTACCATTTACAATAGTGGTGTTATCTTTGTCGATATCGATTTTTTGAGCAGAACCCAACATATCAAGGGTGACGTTTTCGAGGGTCATGCCGCGCTCTTCGGAAACAACCATGCCTCCTGTAAGGATCGCGATATCTTCAAGCATTGCTTTGCGACGGTCTCCAAAACCTGGCGCTTTAACAGCTGCTACTTTCAATGAACCGCGTAAACGATTGACAACTAGGGTGCCAAGCGCTTCACCGTCGACATCTTCAGCGATGATCAAAAGTGATTTACCTGATTGAACTACCGGCTCAAGAATTGGTAGCAATTCTTTCATGCTCGAGATTTTCTTTTCAGAAATAAGGATCAATGGATTCTCCATTTCTGTGATCATTTTCTCGGCGTTAGTCACAAAATAAGGTGATAAATAACCACGATCGAATTGCATACCTTCAACCGTTTTAACTTCTGTTTCCGTGCCTTTTGCTTCTTCAACAGTAATGACGCCATCGTTGCCCACCACTTTCATGGCCTCAGCAATGAGTTTGCCAATAGTTTCGTCGTTGTTGGCAGAAATAGTGGCGATTTGCTCAATTTTACTGATATCGTTACCTACTTGTTTGGATAATTTTTTGAGGTTAATGACTACTTCAGTAACCGCTTTGTCTATACCGCGTTTGAGGTCCATTGGATTGGCCCCAGCAGCCACGTTTTTGAGGCCTGCTGTAACAATTGCTTGCGCAAGAACTGTAGCAGTTGTGGTTCCGTCACCAGCAATGTCTGCCGTTTTGGATGCAACTTCTTTAACCATCTGAGCACCCATATTTTCGATAGGGTCTTTGAGCTCAATTTCTTTGGCTACACTCACGCCGTCTTTCGTAACGTGTGGTGCACCGAATTTTTTACCGATCACGACATTGCGCCCTTTAGGACCTAATGTCACTTTCACTGCATTTGCTAATGCATCTACGCCTCTTTTTAATTTTTCGCGGGCCTCTACATCGAAATAAATTTCTTTTGCCATTTTTTTTGTGCTTTATAATTTAAAAAATACCGTAAATATCTGACTCTCTCATGATGAGATAGGTTTCTCCATCAATTTTGATTTCAGTGCCTGCATACTGTCCATAAAGTACGGAGTCACCAACTTTTACTGACATGGGCTCATCTTTTTTTCCGGATCCGGCTGCAATAACAGTTCCACGCAATGGTTTTTCTTTTGCAGTATCAGGAATGATGATTCCACTTGCTGTTTTTTGCTCTGCTGGCGCAGGTTCTACCAGAACTCTGTCTGCCAAAGGTTTGAAATTTACTGACATGAAATGTATTTAATTAGTTGTTCTGACTTCTTCGAAAAACATGCCAAGGAAAGATTTTGGAATTTTTCAAGACATTTTTTCACTTTAGGGCAAAAAAAATGTCAGTATGCGTGACATACTGACATTTCAAAATATGGTAAAGGAATTATTGTTGACCTTGGCCTTGACCTTGCATAGGCGCTTGTTGCTGCTGTTGCTGAGGTACGACTTGTTTTGGTGGTTTTGGTTGACTTAGGCTGATTCCAAGGCTAAAAACAAGGATAGCGGCAGCTAAGCCCCAAGTAAGTTTATCAATGAGTTCATTGGTGCGTTGAACACCTCCAAGCTGGCTTGCTCCGCCGAAGTCAGAACTCAAGCCCCCACCTTTTGGGTTTTGAACATAAACTACTAAAATAAGTAGCGCACTGGCTACGATAACTAAAAATGAAAGGATTCCTGTCATGACGTTGAATTCAGGTTTTTCTTTAGGATTTTGATTTGATTTGCAAAGAAACTCTTTTTTTCTGGATTAAGCAAAATTAATTGCTCATAAACAGCAATCGCTTTGGGTACAGCCCCTTGCATAGCATAGATTTTTGCCAAGGTCTCTGAAACTGGAATCTGACTTGAGCTGAGACTTTCTTTGGCTTTTTTAGCCGGAGAATAGAAGTCTTTTTTAGGTTTTTCTATCTCCAAATATTGTGGGGCAGCATCCTCTGATGGCGCGTTGTTCTCTCCGAAATGCAACCAATTACTAAACGATTGTTTTTCTTCGAGAACTATTGTTTCTTTCTGAACTGTAAGATTACTTGTATCTTCATTAGTCAAGGAATCTTGTACATCTTCTTCCGGCTGAACAGCTAAATCTTTTGTATTTGGCTGCTCTTCTAATTCATCTAATTCATCTTTGTAAGTAAGGTCAACATAAGCCGCACTGATCATGCTCGCACGCAATAATTGATCGAGTTCGTCAGGCGCTTGTTCGATTTTGTCTTGAGAAATGTCTTCGTCTATAAATTCTTGGGAAGAAGCAGAATTCTCTTGTTCTTCTAAATGGCTTATTTGTTCAGTTTCTTTTGATTCTAATGAGTTATTATCCTTTTTCTCAGCCAATTCAACATCCACCAAACGTATTGGAGCATCGACTACAGCAACTTGCTGCAGTAAATGATAGAGGATTTCCCGATTTGGTATAGCAAAGGCCTTTTGATCTAGGGCGGTAGCTAAACGAACATCTTGGCTGTTTGCCAAAGATTTAAGGTGTAAAATTGAAAAGCTAGTGGCATACGGATAGGCCGACTCCAAATGTTGGAGGTCAGGTAAATGCGTAGCGTCACAGCGCAGTGGATCCTGAATTTGAATATGTAATTGCTCCTTGCTTAACACTTGACTAAATTACCAATTACTGTATAATTTGTTGATTAAATCTTGTACCATTTGAGCGGCAATCTCGTCAAACAATTTTTTCTCAACATCAGCCAAATTAGTGGATGCTGAAAAATCAGCAAAACGCGTGGAGGTAAACAGCCAGGATTCTTCCTTAGGGACTTTGATATTGATTTTCATCTGTAGGGTCATGGTGAGGCGATTGCTCGATGCAACGTCGGCACCTTGAATGGCTAGTGGCTGAACTTGATAAGCAGTAATGGCGCCTTCCATATTGACTTCGCCTTTTCCAAAACCTGTATTGAGTAGTAGCCTGGTGTTATTTTGAACACCATCCTTTAATTGTTCTGTGAGCAAAGGCCCAAAAGATAAGGGGCAATTGGGCGCCGTATTCTCCAAATTCTGAATACTAAATGTTTGCCATTCAACAGGCATCCCTCCTTTGTCAATAAAAGAAAAACTTTCTGGCCAACAAGAACTGAGCGAGCACCAAAGTATCGATATGTAAATCAAATACTTCATTCTCCTAATTGAAATTCTTTGATTTTGCGATACAACGTGCGTTCAGAAATACCCAATTCCAGTGCTGCATACTTTCTTTTGCCGCGGTGTTTTTCAAGTGCTTTAACGATCAGTTCTTTTTCTCGATCTTCAAGACTTAAAGACTCTTCCAATTCGATGTGTGCTGCATATTCTTCATGATGCACACTTTCTTTACTTGGTAACTCAACGTGAACAGGAGCCACTGGAAGCATACGTGAGGGTAATGCTGGACTTTCTTCATAAACCTCCTGATAAATTCGATTGACGACCGCAGATTGATCGGCATTCAATGCGATTTCGTGATTTGAACCAGTGAGGTCTAGCACTAATTTCTTTAGTTCAGTCAAATCCTTTTTCATGTCGAATAAGAACTTGTACATCAGCTCGCGTTCCGAAATAGCATCTTTTGAAGGATCATTGACACTGAGGCCTTGGGCTTTATCCGAAACAGGTGTAAGATAATTTTGAAGTGTAAATTCGTCTATTTCTCTGGCAGTCTCAATAACAGAAAGTTGCTCTACCATATTTTTGAGTTGCCTGATGTTTCCGGGCCAAGGATAGTGTTGAAGCAAAATGACCGCATCATCGGTGAGTTTAATGGCCGGCATGCGGTATTTTTCGGCAAAATCGTTGGCGAATTTTCGAAATAATAAATGAATGTCTTCAGCCCTTTGACGCAAGGCAGGTAAACTTATTGGAACAGTGCTGAGTCGGTAGTATAGGTCTTCTCGGAACTTGCCAGATTGAATGGCGGCCTGCATATTTTCGTTGGTTGCAGCAACGACTCTTACATTTGTTTTTAAGGGCTTAGAAGAACCTACTCTGATATATTCGCCTGTCTCTAGAACGCGCAATAATCGGACCTGAGTTTGCATGGGCAACTCTGCTACTTCATCGAGAAAAATTGTACCCCCATTGGCCACCTCAAAATAACCTTGTCGGCTTCCTTGAGCACCTGTAAAAGATCCTTTTTCGTGTCCAAATAATTCAGAATCGATAGTCCCCTCTGGTATAGCCCCGCAGTTCACGGCAATGTATTCACCGTGTTTGCGCGAACTCAATTGATGAATGACTTGCGGAATGATTTCTTTACCCGTACCACTTTCACCCGTTACGAGCACCGAAATATCAGTTGGCGCCACTTGCATGGCAATTTCTAGCGCCCTGTTCAAAAGAGGAGCTGAACCAATGATTCCGAAGCGTTGCTTGACTTGTAAAAGATTCATTTCTTGGTAATTAACTAATAGCTTCACCGATTAAGGTCGCTGATGTACATTCGATTATTTTCACATCGACGTAAGCTCCTTTTTGCAAATTTCCTTTTGGAAAAACTACCATTACGTTGGTGCCTGTTCGGCCACACAAATGCTCTTCAGAGCGTTTGGAAGGCCCTTCAATGAGTACTTTTTGAACACTACCAATCATTTCTTGATTCGAAGCCAAAGAATGCTGAAGCTGCTTTTCAATGATTTCATTCAGGCGACGTCCTTTTACTTCTTCGGGAACGTCGTCGTCAAAACGTCTTTCGGCTAATGTTTTTGGTCGCTCAGAATATTTAAACATGTAGGCAAAATCGTATTTCACGATGTCCATTAGGCTCAGTGTTTCTTGGTGCTCTTCTTCAGTTTCTCCACAGAACCCTGTGATGATATCGGTTGAAATGGCGCAACCCGGCACAATGCGGCGGATGCTCTCGATTCTCTCAAGATACCATTCTCGAGAATAACCGCGGTTCATTCTATATAAAACATCAGTGTTTCCTGATTGCACTGGCAAGTGAATATACGGACAGATATTTTCGTATTTTGCCATGATTTCCAATACATCATTGGTCATGTCTTTGGGATGCGAAGTGCTGAAACGAACGCGCAACAACGGCGAAACCAAAGCGACCATCTCCATTAATTGAGCAAAATTAGTCGTGGGTTCTTCGGTATTTTTTACTTCGCCCTTGGCACTGAGGTTCCAGCGGTAGGAGTCTACATTTTGTCCGAGTAAAGTTACTTCGCGATAACCTCTATCAAACAAGTCTTGACATTCGGCAACGATTGTTTTAGGATCTCGAGAACGCTCTCTACCTCTTGTAAAGGGTACTACACAGAATGAACACATGTTGTCACAGCCACGCATGATTGTAACAAAAGCGGAAATGCCTCCTTGGTCCAGACGTACTGGTGCAATATCGGCATAGGTTTCATCTCTGGAAAGCAAAACATTCACGGCTTTTTGGCCGGTACCTACTTCTTCAATGAGGTTGGGCAAGTCGCGGTAAGCATCTGGTCCGGCAACTAAATCAACGAGTTTTTCTTCGTCGAGTAAATTCTTTTTCAGACGCTCGGCCATACAACCTAGGATACCAACAACCAGTTCAGGATTGCGGTCTTTTTTGATTTTAAATTCTGTAAGACGATTGCGAACGCGTTGTTCGGCGTTGTCTCGGATAGAACAAGTATTGAGTAAAATGACATCAGCTTCTTCTATATTTCTGGTTGTTTGATAACCGTCTTGGGCTAATATGGATGCAACAACTTCGCTATCTGAAAAATTCATTTGACAGCCGTAACTTTCTAAGTATAATTTTTTTGAGGCCTGTGCGCCTTCTTGCTCAATCACAAGGGCTGTCCCTTGCAATGCTTCATCGATAACTTTATTTCCTGATTCCATGTTCTAAACTGAACTGCAAAAATAGGACAAATTCAAGATGCTGACAAATTGTCATGAACCAACTCGATTTTGTTTCTAAAATATTTAACCATAGGTTAAGTAAAAAACTCAAATAAAAATGCAACAAACATCTTGCTGAATGCTGTGTTTTACTTTTACATTTGTCCCCTAAAATATCTTTATGGCTAAGAATCTTGTTATCGTCGAGTCACCAGCAAAAGCTAAAACCATTGAAGGCTACCTTGGCAAAGACTACATTGTAAAGTCTAGTTTTGGTCATGTTCGAGACCTCGCCAAAAAAGGCCTTGCCATAGATATTGAGGCGAAGTTTACACCTAATTACGAAGTGAGTGCCGATAAAAAACAAGTCGTTGCCGAGCTGAAAAAATTAGCAAAAGAAGCAGATACTGTATGGCTCGCGACCGATGAAGACCGCGAAGGAGAAGCGATATCTTGGCATTTATACGAAACACTAGATCTTGCAAAAAAAGATACAAAAAGAATCACTTTTAATGAAATCACAAAGGTTGCTGTAACACGTGCGATTGAGCGCCCAAGAGCAATCAACAAGGAGTTAGTCGATGCCCAACAAGCACGTCGCGTACTTGATCGCATCGTAGGTTTTGAATTATCACCAGTGCTTTGGAGAAAAGTAAGGCCTAGTTTGTCTGCTGGCCGAGTGCAGTCTGTAGCGGTGCGTTTAATCGTAGAACGCGAGCGCGAAATCGAAAAATTCAATACGGAAAGCTTTTACAAAGTTCAAGCAGAATTCAATACAACAGATGGCCTATTGAAGGCTGAACTCAACCAACAACTCTCTGAAAAATCTGCAGCTCAACAAATTTTGGAACAAGCCAAAACCGCCAACTTCTTTGTTGAAGACGTACAACAAAAGCCGGCAACCAAAAGCCCTGCAGCACCATTCACCACCTCTACCTTGCAGCAAGAAGCCAGCATGAAACTTGGTTTTTCGGTAACAAAAACCATGAGCGTTGCTCAGCGCCTCTATGAGTCCGGACACATCACCTACATGAGAACAGATTCAGTGAATCTTTCTGAAACAGCCATAGCAGCAGCGAAAGAAGCAATTACATCCCAATTTGGAGCCAACTATTCCAAACCAACTAAATATAGCACCAAATCTTCTGGCGCACAAGAAGCGCACGAAGCCATCAGACCAACTGATTTTACCCTACCTACCATTCAAGCAGAACGCGATGAAACAAGGCTTTATGAGTTGATCTGGAAAAGAGGAATCGCTAGCCAAATGGCACAAGCGCAACTCGAAAGAACAACCATTAAAATTGGTGGCCTTAACGGTTCAAATTATTTTCAAGCCAAAGGAGAGGTCATTGTTTTTGACGGCTTTCTCAAGGTTTATCTCGCTACTAACCTAGACGACGACGCCGAGGAAAACGCCGAAACAGAAGGTTTGTTGCCAAAAGTTCAGGTCAACGAGCCCTTGAAGCTTCATTTGGCACTCGCCACAGAGCGCTTCAGTCGTGCACCGTCACGCTATGTTGAGGCTACTCTGGTAAAAAAATTGGAAGAACTCGGCATTGGCCGCCCATCCACCTATGCCCCGACAATTTCTACCATTCAAAAAAGAACATATGTAGAAAAAAAGGAGCGAGAAGGAGCTATTCGCCACTATGCACAACTTGAATTGAAAGCAGGTAATATTTCTGAACAATCCAAATCAGAAACCACTGGTAAAGAGCGCAATAAGCTCTCCCCGACCGATATTGGAATTGTTGTAACCGACTTTTTGGTCGCACATTTTGAACAAATCCTGGATTACCAATTTACAGCGAAAGTAGAAGCAGAATTTGATGAAATCGCCCAGGGAAATTTGAATTGGACCGATATGTTGCAATCTTTCTACGGACCCTTTCATCATCATGTCGAAGAGACCCTAGAGCATTCAGAGCGCGCCACAGGCGAACGCGAACTCGGCATCGACCCAAAAACGCAGCGCAAAGTCATTGCCCGAATTGGAAGGTTTGGTCCGATGATTCAAATTGGCGATGAAAAATCAGATGGTCTTAAACCGCAATTTGCATCGCTACAAGGCAATCAATCCATCAACAATATCACCCTTGAAGAAGCCCTTAAACTTTTCGACCTACCGCGGATTTTAGGTGAACACAATGGTGAAGTTGTCAAAGTAAATATCGGCCGATTTGGGCCATATGTTCAAGTAGGCAAAAGGTTTTCCTCGATTCCGAAAGACGAAGATCCACTTTCTATGGACCTCGGCCGCGCCGTTGAGCTCGATACCTTGAAGCAAGAAGAAGCCGCAAAAGCATTGATCAAAACATTTGAAGAAAACCCTGATGTTC
>JBEDCS010000039.1:0-2844 GCA_041176605.1 Bacteroidota bacterium | reverse complement strand
GAGCGTTACTCCCGGAAAAACCACTACCGGGCCATTTACAATGTAAGGGCTTCCAGCCAAAGACCACGTTGCATTTTGGTAGATACCACCCGAAACGTTGGTTTGGGCCTGCATGCTGATTACATTAAGAATGATTATGGAGAGTAAAGCAATTTTTTTCATTTGATTTCTTTTTATTTCAAACAAGCTTGGCACTCATTTGTTTGAAACATCGACAAGCACTATAATATAAAATTCTAATCGCATGCATAAGCAATTCTCCATTGCTTGGATTTTAATCCTGTCTCTCCTTATTTCAAGCCCGCTCTATGGGCAATCGTCCTTTACGCCAAATTGTGACCCGACAGGAAATTGGATACTTTTTGCCAATTACGATGGTGGTAACCTCAATATTGTGGTGGATCAAAATATCCCTAATCTCAAAATTGGCATCTGCACCTATGAGCCCGTCAATGTAACCTTTAGTGGGCCCTTTGCCAGCACTGTCACAGAAGTGCTTTATGCTGGTTTCAATTCGGCACAAAACAATAACAATTGTGGGTTTCCAATCACTACGTCAAGCTTTACCGGGATTAATCCTGCTATTCTAACTGTAAATGTAGCGCCTCCCGTCACCATTAATAGTCCGCCCAATCCCAATTATTTCAACATTCCGAATGGTTGGAACAACGGCATCATTTGTCTATACAGTTGCAACGTTGATGCAAACCAAGGAGGATGCAATACCGTAGATCAAGTTTTGGCTTATTTTCAGTCACAATTTGGAGGTGTGCTCAGGGGGCTAAACGTTCAATATAATTGTTGGGACAGCAATACCCCTTTGACTGTTAGTGCGCAAGCCGGCAATTGCTGCGGCGCCTGTGTGCCAGATGCAGTGAGTATCAATCAGACGGTTTGCAACGATCAATTTCCCTACTTATGGAACGGCCTCACCTTTAACGGCCCAGGCACTCAAAGTGTAACGCTCACCAATGCCGCAGGTTGTGATTCTATTGTGACTTTAGATTTAGCTGTGAATCCTAATAACATTGGAACCGATGTTCAAACCGCTTGTGGAAGTTTTACTTGGATAGATGGTGTTACATACACAAGTTCCACGAATACGCCACTGTATACAATTGTTGGGGGCAATATAAATGGTTGTGATAGCACGGTCAATTTGAACCTCACGGTACTTCAGCCTTCATCAAATACGATCAATATCAGTTCTTGTGGGCCCTATTTAGCGGGCAACGGTCAGTTGTATGCGCAAAGCACAGCATTTTCATATATCCTACCAAATGCGGTTGGTTGTGACAGCAATATCACTGTCAATTTAACAGTAATTTCAGTGCCAAGCGCCGCGTTTTCTAGTACTCCTGAACTACTCGAATATGGCCTCTCTGAAATACAAATGATTGACCAATCAACAGGGCAAATTGATACATGGAGCTGGACCATTAGTTCAGAAAATGGCAACATTCAAAGTAGTAATCTGCAAAACCCGCTCTTTTCCTTGCCCAACAATTTATCTGGAAATATCACTTTTCAATTGACAGTCAGCAGTAACCAGGGGTGCACTGACAACGCAACGAGTGTACTGACCATTTTGGAAGATGCTGCCATTTACATCCCAAATTCTTTCAGCCCAGATGGAAATAATTTCAACAATACCTTTCAAGTAGCAGGCCGAAATATTTCGCCAACATTTTTCGAATTAACCATTTTCAACCGCTGGGGAGAGCTGATTTTTCTGAGTAAAGATTTGAATGTGGGTTGGGATGGTTCAGTGAATACTTATGGGCCTGCTCCAATTGGCGTTTACACCTATAAAGTATCTTTTCGATTTGCCAATCAGGATGACAACCAAACCATTACCGGGCATCTCAATTTGTTGAGATAAGCTGCTCATTTCAGTAGTCTATAATCTTCATAAAAATTATATATAACTACTTGTGCATAAATCATCGTTTATGGCACAGCCTTTGAACATTGGCTGTAAAAATTCTAAACGATGAAACAAATTCTATTTTTTACATTACTGGCTGCTGGGGTGGCGAGTTGTACCGTAGTCAAACCGCATCAAGTAGCGGTCAAGAGTAAGCTTGGAAAAATTGACAACAAAGTAAGGCAGGCCGGGCCAGTGGTATACAATCCATTTATTACACGCGTGGTGAAGGTGAATGTGCGTACAATGAATTTGTCAATCAAGGAAAACTTGCCTTCAAAAGAAGGGCTCACCATTTTATCTGAGAGCTCTATTTTGTACCACATCAAAGCAGAAGATGTACCGAAGGTGATCAAAGAAACAGGGCTGAACTATGAAGAAAACCTCATCTTGCCAGTATTTAGATCAGCCGCCTCAGACGTATGTTCGAGGTATTATGCGAAGGATATGCACAGTGCCAAGCGCAACGAAATCGAGCAAGAAATCAGAAAAAGGTTAGCCGAAGTTTGTGAAGAAAAAGGGTTTATCATTGAAGCCGTTTTGCTCAAGAGCATCAGTTTGCCGCAAGGTTTGACACGCTCCATCGAAGCTAAGCTAGAAGCCGAACAAGAAGCGCTCAGAATGGAGTTTGTGCTCGATCGTCAGAAAAAAGAAATGGACCGCCAACTCATAGAGGCGGAAGGCGCCAAAAAGAATGCCATTATTCAGGCAGAGGCACGCGCTGAAACCGCTAAAATTGAAGCCGACGGACGTGCAAAAAGTATTGAAATTGAAGCCAAAGCCAACAAGGCAGCCAACGATATGCTCAACTCAAGCCTGACACCAAATGTCTTGAAGATGAACCAAATTCAAGCGTTTATGAAACTCTCCACTTCACCCAATACCAAAACCATCATTACCGATGGCAAAGGTGGGGT
>JBEDCS010000038.1:0-5631 GCA_041176605.1 Bacteroidota bacterium | reverse complement strand
GCTGGGTTGTTTATCAAGGAAATCATCACCTGTCTCCAAAATTTGATTTGCATACAGAATATCAATGGCGCCGTGCAGACGGATTTGCCGATTGGCAGCAATCTTTAGCGAGAATAGGTCTCGATTATAAATTCAGTAAAGAACTCACTTTCTCTGGAGGCTATGGTTGGATCATTTCTTACCCATATGGTACTCAGTCAATTGCCAAGCAGACCAATGAAAACAGATTGTGGCAGCAAGTGAATGTGAAGCAGCAATTGGGCAACGTGCAATTCCAGCAGCGCTTTCGACTAGAACAACGCTTTATCGATACTTTGTTTCGTCAGCGTGTGCGTTACCGTACCCAAATCATAATACCGCTACAGTCAAGTTATCTGGAAAAAGGTAAGGGCTTGTTTTTAAATATAAATGAGGAGTTGTTTTTGGGTTTTGGAAAAGGGATTCAAAAGAATATACTCGATCAAAATCGTTTCATTTCAGCTATGGGTTATCGGTTCACGCCTGACATTAATATACAATTTGGTTACTTAAACCAGATGGTTTTCAAGGCAGATGGCATTCATATGGAGCGCAATCATACCATTTGGTCTTCGGTAGTTTACAATTTAAACTTTTCAAAGTAATCCTTATATTGCATGTAAAAAACTACATGCAGCGCAGAACCTTTCTTCAACAAACTAGTTTAGCTGCGGCAGCTTTGGCCCTACCGCAGTTTGTCCATGCTTTTGAACCTGCTCCAAAATCTAAAGTCCGACTCGGATTTATTGCAACCGGATTCAGGGGCCAGACCCACATTGAAGAAATGCTGAAGCGCACAGACGTCGAAATTATTGCGCTTGCAGATCCAGATCCACGCATGATCAAAGATGCGCTTGCGCTCATTGAAAAATCAGGTAGACCTGCTCCGGCCGTATATCAAGACGGCCCTAATGACTACCTTCAGTTATTGGCAAGAACCGATATCGATGCGGTCTTTGTTTCCTCACCTTGGGAATGGCATTTAGCACATGGAATTGCTGCCATGAAAGCCGGAAAAATTGTCGGGATGGAAGTTGGCGGCGCCATGAAACTCGAGGACTGCTGGGCTTATGTCAAGACCTCAGAGCAAACAGGCGTGCCAATTATGCCGCTCGAAAATGTGTGTTACCGCCGCGATGTCATGGCCATTTTAAATATGGTTAGGCAAGGCTTGTTCGGAGAAATTGTACATGCCCAAGGGGGCTATGAACACGATTTGCGAGGTGTTTTGTTCAACGATGGCAAAAGCGCCTACAATTCAGGAGTTGAATTTGGAGAGAAAGGTTATAGTGAAGCCGCTTGGCGCACCAATCATTACGTGAATCGCAACGGTGAGTTGTATCCAACACATGGCTTAGGCCCGGTGGCCACAATGCTCGATTTAAATCGTGGCAATCGTTTGGTCCGACTCAGTTCTTTCTCGAGCAAAGCCAGAGGTCTTCATGAGTACATTGTCAAACATCCGAAAGGAGGGGCGCAGCATCCAAACGCTCAAATTGAATTCAAGCAAGGTGATGTAGTCACCACTCATTTGCAATGTGCCAACGGCGAAACAATCATACTTACTCATGATACCAGTTTGCAACGTCCTTATAATTTAGGTTTTAGGGTTCAAGGTACCAATGGCATTTGGCAAGATTTCGGTTGGGGCGACCCCGAGCAAGGCCACATTTATTTTGAAGACCAAATGAAGCATTCGCATCGCTGGGATAACACCAAAAATTGGCTAGAGCACTACGATCATCCGCTTTGGAAAGCCAATGCCGCCGCAGCTGAAAGCTCTGGTCATGGTGGCATGGATTATTTTGTAGACAATGCTTTTATCGAATGCATCAAACAGAACAAAGCTTTTCCACTGGATGTCTATGACCTTGCTAGTTGGTATGCCATTACTCCTTTGAGTGAAAAATCGGTGGCTGCAAATGGTGCGCCACAAGAAATCCCAGACTTTACAAAAGGTGCGTGGAAAACCAGAAAGCCCATTTTTGCCTTCGATGCCAACTACTGATATAGCATTAGTCATATTAGCTGGTGGGCTCGGGAGCCGTTTTGGCGGTGACAAGCAGGTGCAACCTTTTGGTGCAGCGGATCGCTTTTTGTTCGAATATGCTTGTTATGATGCCAAAAACGCCGGTTTTGCTAAAGTATTTGTCGTCGTGAGGCCAGGTATGGAGCCTTTGGTGCAGCAGCAATTAGAAAAATGGATAGCACCGCAACGTTTTGAAATACTTACACAGAAACAAACGCGTCAAAAACCATGGGGAACCGCTCATGCTCTCAGTTTTTTGAGTGGCAAGTGGTCGGGTAGTTTCTTGGTGCTCAATGCTGATGATTACTATGGCAAAACCATCATGCAACAAGTCAAAGATTTGCATGAGCTTGGCGTTAGTGCTGCCTGTTTGGCTTATGCATTGGGTGATACCCTGAGTTCATTTGGCGCAGTTTCCAGAGGAATCTGTGAACTGAAGGGTGCTGTTCTTACTCGAATTACTGAAAAAACAAAACTTCAGCCGATGGAGGGCTCTATAAAAGATGAGTCTGGGATGGATTATCCACCTGACACCCTGATTTCGATGAATGCGTGGTTCTTGCCAGCAAAATTCTTAGACTTTTTAGCGAAATACGTAGATGACTATCTGGTTCAATATTCAAATGATACGCAAAGTGAAATTTATATACCAAACGCCATTCAACAGGCCATTGATACAAAAGTTCTTGAGGTACGTGTGGTAAAATCTCAGGGCAATTGGTTTGGTCTTACGTATTCGCAAGATTTAGATATCGCTACTCAAAATATAGATCAATTAGAGGTAGAAGCCTATCCTCCTTACTTTGAACAATGGACCTAAAGCAGTTATTAGATAGCATTTGGGGTTTAAAGGTAACAGAGGTTAAACCCGTTGAAAAAGGGCTGATTAACCATACTTGGTTGGTCAGAACTCCGACACATAATTTTATCTTGCAACGCATCAATCAAGGTGTGTTTCATAATCCGATCCTTTTACAAGACCAGCTTCATGTCCTTTCGAAAAACATTGCGCTACCTCATTTAGTCAAACTTGAATTTATTGAAGTTGAGGGTCAAACTTGTTTTGAATTTGAGCAGTATTATTTCAGGTTGCAGCGCGCCATTACCCCCAGTACAACCATCCATTTAATCGATGAGGATGTTGCCCGACTTGCTGCCGGGGCTTTATTGGAATTTCATGCTGCTCTTCAAAAAGTTTCCATTGAAAATTGGAAAGAACCCATCAACAATTTCTTGATTCCAAGTTTTAGAATTCAGGCTTATCAAGAAGCAATTAAAAAAGCCAACCAAAGCCAATTAGAAATTGCCAAGCAGGCAATTGAGGCCATCAATCAACAAATGCAATTCATTGAAGCATGGCAAGATCTGCTCGATGACGAGCCAAAAGAATTCATCCATGCCGATCCTAAACTGAGTAATTTTTTATTTACAACAAATGGCAAAGGCGTGCGGTCTTTGATTGACTGGGATACCATTCAATTCGGCTGCCCGTTTTATGATTATGCCGACATGATTCGATCTTTTTGCAGCGTAGGGGAGGAAGTGAGTTCAAAAGAAGCGCTTTTCAGAGCGTCCATTTTCGAGGCGCTTGTCGC
The DNA here is from genome assembly GCA_041176605.1 of Bacteroidota bacterium. Taxonomy (GTDB): domain Bacteria; phylum Bacteroidota; class Bacteroidia; order Flavobacteriales_D; family Crocinitomicaceae; genus UBA952. The sequence continues at coordinate 1,989 of JBEDCS010000038.1, read as the reverse complement.
TACTTTTGGGGTTGATGAAAATAAATTGTTCACCGCTGCACAAGGCCTTGTTTTGGTGCAAGCACTGCGTTTTTTAACTGATTTTCTAGAGGGAAATAAATATTACAAAGTAAGCGATGAACTGCATAATTTGAGACGCGCAGCCAATCAATTGCGGTTTGTGGAAGAGATGCAAGCGTATTGGACTACCACTCGTAGGCAAGCTCAGTGAGCCATTTGCCTTGACAGCGCAAGGTTTGTTCGATGAGGTCACGGACACAAGTTTTTCCGCCTAAAAATGGGCTTTGATAATGCACAACTGCCTTGACATCACTTACCGCATCTTGAGGGCAGGTAGACAAGCCCGCTATTTTTAGTACGGGAATGTCTGGAATGTCGTCGCCCATATAAGCGATTTCTTCGTCTTGGAGTCCAAATTGTGCCTTGATGGCTTCGTAGCGTTCAAGTTTGTTGTGGGCACCTAAAAAAACATCGTGAACACCGAGCCCCATGAGGCGTTTTTTTACTTCGGGGGATGAGCCACCGGTAATGCAAAAAATGCGAAAACCCATCTTGACGGCATATTGAACGGCATAACCATCTTTGGAATTGAGTGCGCGAACGATTTCATCATTGATGAGATAAACCTTGCCATCTGTAAAAACACCGTCTACATCAAAAATAAAAGTGCTGATATGATTGAGTCTTTGTTTGTAACTAAGCATTTTTAAAGAGGTCTTGAATGCGTTGGGTGAGTTGATTGTATACTTCAAGTTGCTGACCGCTCAGTTGATTTCTGTGGCGATCTAGGGTGTTTTCATCGTGTCTGAGTGCCGGGCCGGTTTGCGCTTTTTCAGGGCCCAAAAGAATGGCTTTTGCGATGGTTTCGTTTAATAATGGATAAACAGGCGTGAAGTCAAGTTGTGCTGCTGCTAAAATTTTATTCGCTTCGAGCAACATGAGGTTTCCAAAATTATTGACGAAAACCCCAGCCAGATGATATTGAGCACGTTGTGCCGAACCACAAGGCTGAAACTGAGCACCTAGTTGTTGTAAAAAGGCAGTGACGCGCTGAAAAACGAAGTCGTTTTTTCCTTCTATCATAAATGGAATGTCTGAAACCAATAAATCTCGGTTTGTAGAGATGCTTTGATAGGGGTAGCATACGCCAAGGTTTTCATGGCCAAACAATTTGATGCTTGGGCTACCTGCTGTATAGGCTGCAAATTGTTGTGGCCCAAGTTGTCCGATGACCTCGTGTAGGGCGTCGTCTGATACACAAATCAGGATGAGGTCTGCTTTGAGTTCGGAAATTGATTTGACGGCTACGCTGTGATATTGCAAAGCCAATGCTTCGGCCTTGTTTTGATTGCGCGCAAAGATGCCTCCAATAGGAATTTGCGCATCGGCAGCGAGTCGCAAGAGCGTCTGAGCAACCCTACCGGATCCGATGACTGCAATTTGAATAGGATGCATTTATTGGCCGTGACACTGTTTATATTTCTTCCCACTTCCGCACGGACAAGGATCATTGCGACCAATCTTTGGATCGGCAACAACCGGTTGTTGTTTTTCGCGCTGCGGCATTGAGTTGGCAATGGCTTGTTCGTAGCCTTCGCGTCCTTCAAATGCAGGCGGGGTGGTACTGCTTGTAGAAGAAAGTTGTGCTTTGTCGTAATGATTTTGGTGGTCTTCTTTGTTGGTGCTCTCGATTTGTTGCTCCACAGGGACATCCATTTTCATGAGCAATTCAAGCGCTTCTTCATTCAAACGGTTCAGCATCGAACGGAAAAGTTCGTAAGACTCTAGTTTGTAAATGACAAGCGGATCTTTTTGCTCGTATTGGGCATTGCGCACAGCAGAACGGAGGTCGTCCATTTCGCGGAGGTGCTCTTTCCACTCTTCGTCAATTTTGCTGAGAATAACGTTGCGTTCAAAGTATTTGCTAATGACTTTTCCTGTAGAGTTATAAGCTTCTTCTAGATTGACAATGAGTTGCAATTGACGGCG
>JBEDCS010000037.1:0-9887 GCA_041176605.1 Bacteroidota bacterium | reverse complement strand
CTCAATCTAAGGCCAAGCAATTAGTTGTGTTCAGTGAAATGTATTACCCTGCTGGTTGGTCTTGTTATATTGATGGTTATGCAGTAGCGTCTTTGCGTGCCAATTATTTGTTAAGAGGTGTTGTGGTTCCGGCTGGAAAGCACAAAATCGAATGGAAATTCGAACCATTGAGTGTGAGCCGTGGCAATACGTTGTCTATGTTGGGGTCCAGTCTATTATTGTTGGGCTTCTTGCTTTCCCTCTACTTTTCTTTGAAAAAGAATAAGGGAATTGAGGCTTAAAAATAAGCATTGATTTGATCGAGCGCCCTGACACCAAATTCATTATTGTGCCAGGCCTTGACAACTTTTCGGTCCTTGACCAATAGGTAACTCGGAAATTCACCTGCCGCTGAAAGCATCCAAATGGTTGGGTTTGCAGGTATTTTCACACCAATTTGCTTGGGCAAACGCTTCCTGAAATAGCGATAACCTTCCATATCTTCTGAGGTCAAGAGATACTGAATCCGAATTTTTGAATTTTTCTGAAGCATTTGCTTACTTAGCTGTATTGTTTCCATGCAATAGGGGCAGCCCGGTAAAATGACAATGAACAACGTTGCCTGGTTTGGAAGTTGAGGATCAACAATTGGTGGCGTGTAGGTTTCAGCCTGTATATCTGCTTTATAAATCGGAAAAAAAGTAAAGTAAGTAAGGAAAGGCAAGCAAAATCCTAGCGCCATAAAAATGAAGCGCAGCCAATTTTTTACAGTAACCTTGGCCAATAACTTGAAAAAAACAAATCCGATGATTAACGTCAAGAAATAAGGCGCAAACTTGGCAGCTGTCCAGGAAAACTCGAGTTGGAGTAAAAAGGATTCTAGGTTGTTGTACATGTTTTCGAAGCCAATTAGATTGAAAAAAAATTATACTAGGAAAGGTATTTTTCTATCCAATGCATTCTTTCTTGTGGCACCAACAAATAATTGACATTTGTTTGATGTAAGCCCAATTCACTTAAGTCGATTTCCATGAGTTTGGGGCGTTCTAAACGTAAAAAATGGTAGGCCGTCCAATTGCTCAAAAGCGCTTGAATTTCAGCTGCAATTTCCGGATAAATTTCAATCATGATGAGCGGTCTGTTAGCGGCAAGGATGTCTTGGCTGTCGGCAATGATGAGTTGCTCGGTATGTTCGGTATCTAGTTTCAGGAGGTCAAATTGAGAGGTGGCTTGCTTTTGGAGAAAACTGCTCAAGCGACAAACTTCCACATGGTATGCTGTTGCTTTGATGCGGCCATGTTCAGCTTGCAAGCTGCTAGAACCATTGAGGTTGTGTCGTAGCCATGGAAATTTAGGGTGCGCAGCTTCATGGAATTCGAGCTGTGAATCTTGGTTACTCATCGCCAATTCATGAATGCTGACCTGTTGCTCTAATTGATTTTGCGCAATATTTCTCTTAAGAAAATGAACCGCTCCTTTACCTGGCTCAAACGCATGTATTTGAAGTTTTGAGTTGTATTTGGCTGCCAACACACTGTACAAACCAATATTTGCCCCAACATCCAAGAAACAGCTTGCATTTTGAGCGAGGTCTTTGAAAAGCCAATTGTATTCATAGGCTTCAAACCCTTCATAGAACATGTATTTTGTTACAAAACAAGTTTGGTTCGTGTGCAAAGAAAATCGAATGTCAGCTGTTTGAAAAGGCACTAAGCCACTGACAGACATCAGTTCTTTTTTGCTCATTCGATGACTCATTTTTGCAAATGGACGCAAGATGGCGTTAATAATGGGGTGATAAATGAGTCTTAGTAACATCGTGTTGAAGTCTTAAAGGTCAAAGTTATTACTTTTGAGCAATAGAAATTAACAAAGACTAGGATGCAAGCCCCAAAAAGAAGAATCTGCTATTTTTACCCACACGCATCTACGTTTATTGTCAGAGATTTAGAATTGCTGGCCACGCACTATGAGGTAAGCCCTTATGAATTTTCTGTTCGCGTCAAATGGAAGCTGCCATTCGAGTTTTTGAAGCAATTATTTTACATCCTGTTTAAAACCAAGCGTGCCTTTTTTGTTTGTCATTTTGCGGGTTATGCTTCCTTGCTACCCGTATTGCTTGGACGCTTACTCGGTAAAAAAGTTTTTGTGATTGTAGCGGGCAACGATGGCTCCAAATTTTTAGATTTCAGATACGGGAATTTCACCAAACGTTTGCTTGGTTGGGCAACAAAAACATCTTTGCGTTTTGCAACACATATTATGCCTGTAGCACAAGGGTTAGTCTACCAAGATTATCGCTATTATCCCGGAGGTTCGCCTGCACAAGGTTATCAATATTTTGCGCCCAAAACTAAAAAAGTGCCATACTCCGTTATTCCGTATGGCTTTAATACGGAATTATTTGCTTTAGATCAGCAAGTTCAAAGAGCGCCTCATAGTTTCATCACGATTGGCAACCTCAAAGATCCGTATTGTTATTTCCGAAAAGGTTTTGACTTGATACTTGACTTGGCAAAACGAAAACCTGAGTGGTCCTTTACCATTATAGGTTGGGAACCAAATGGTCAAGAGGTGCCTACTAATGTTGAATTAGTGCCATTTTCTCCTATAGCCGTTGTGATCAATTATTTACAAAAGCACCGTTATTATTTTCAGTTATCTGTCATGGAGGGCTTTCCTAACGCTTTAGGTGAAGCCATGGCTTGTGGCTGTGTGCCAATTGGCAGTAATGTCTCAGGAATTCCTGAATTGATAGGTGATACAGGTTTGATACTCAGTGAAAAAAATGTTGTCTATTTGGAGCGCAGTATCGAGCTCTTGGTTCAGCAAGATTTTGAAGAAGCAAGTTTGAAGGCCAGAAAAAGAATTGAAGATAACTTTTTGCCGCTCCACCGTTTAGAAAAAATGCAAGAAGTCTTCGAAAAATACGGATGCTAAATTAATCGACGAGCGTCAATAAAAGGGCATGCATCTCCTTAGCCAATTCTTGTCTCGAATAAGGGCTGAGGGTTTGGGTTCGGTCAATGGGTTGTTGGGTCATGTCGATCACTTCTGACCACGGAATGGCTGTATTGAAATCCACGACGAATGTTCCGGCTTGTTGCTTCAGAATAGCCGCAGCATCTCCGTCTTTAGGCCCTATGGCTAAAATGGGTTGCTCGCTGGCTAGATATTCAAACAACTTTCCGGTGACAATTCCCTTCTGACTTTTTACGTTATTGAGTGGCAAGAGCAAGAGGCTACAAGAAGCCAATTCTTCAAGCACGCGCTCGTGCGGCACAAAATTTTCGAAGTGCGTATATTTCAGTAGGTCATAAGCGGCTAAATCTTCTTTTACACAAGCGTCTAGGGCTCCGATCAAACGAATACGCAATTTTTGAGCAAACTCAGGATCATTATGCGCATAGTTGCTCAGGCTCGACCATAAAGCAGTAGGGTTGCGGTCTTTGTTGATTGATCCGGTATGAAGTATGGTAAAATACGGATCTTGCTTTTTACCGAAACTTGCAAAATCCTCGGGCGCAAAACCATTGGAAATTAAGACGGGTTTACGACCCCCTAATTGCTCCATTTGCTGCTGCATGTCACGGCTCACTACCACTAATTGATCCGCTTCTTTCAGGACGCTTTGTTCCAGTTTTTGATGCAGGCGCAAACCCCATTTGGTGAGTGGCAATTGCTCAAACCAGTCAATTTGTGTCCAGGGGTCGCGGAAATCGGCAATCCAAGGAAGATTTGTTTGGCGCTTGAGATTGCGCGCGATGAGATGCAAAGAGTGCGGAGGTCCTGTCGAAATAATGGCAGCAACTTCTTGCTCCTCTAAAAATGCCGTTAAATATTTTGTGGACGGTTTGATCCAGGCCATTTTGGCATCCGGAATAAACAAATTGGCGCGTAACCACATTGAGAATCGTTTGGTGAGCCCGGGCTTGGCTCCGCTTTTCTCTTGTAGAAAACCCGTATGCATTTGTTTGCCCGCGTTGCCAGTGAGTTTTAAGTAAAGTTGGGTGGGCTCCCAGATATCGCGCTTGATGACATGAATATCTTTAGGCACAAAAGCCAACAGACTGTCGTCTTGAACTGGGGCTTCAGGATTACTTGGTGTGTAAATGATAGGATCCCAACCTAAAGCTTGCAAATAGCGCGAAAAATGCAGCCAACGCTGCACACCAGTACCTCCACTTGGTGGCCAGTAGTAGGTGAGGATTAAGACTTTTTTTCGCTTAGCCAAGTTTTGTTTTTAGGTGTGCAAGGGCAGTCGCCAAACCGCTCGGGTTTTTACCTCCGGCAGTAGCAAAAGCAGCTTGGCCGCCTCCGCCACCTTGAATATGGCCCGAGATTTCTTTGATCCATTGATTGGCTTGCCAATTGTTTGTGCTTGCTAATGCTTCATTGAGAATGATGGTGATGCCACATTTGTCAGCTTCTTTGTGTCCGATAACGCCCACAAATTGATCAAAATCTTGACGCAATTGAAACAAAATATCTTTGGCTGTTGCAGCATCTGTATTCAGTTCTTTGATGAGTACGTGCATGTTGTTGTGCGCCACTACTTCAGCTTTGAGCTCGTTTTTGAGCTGTTGGGCTTGTATTTTAGCAAAGCGTTCGAGTTCTTTTTGTAGGTTACCGTTTTTTTGTTGCAGTTCTTCAATGGCCTTGACCAAATCTTTTGGTTTTTTGAGCAAAGCATCGATTTGTTCGAGTTGTGCAGCCTTTTCACGGAAGTAAGTCATGGCTGCTGTGCCTGTAATGGCCTCTATGCGGCGGATGCCAGCCGCCACGGCGCTTTCAGCAACAATTTTAACAACGCCAATTTGCCCGGTGTTGGGTACGTGGATGCCGCCACATAATTCAACCGAGGCGCCAAATTGGATTACGCGCACTTTATCGCCGTATTTTTCGCCGAAGAGGGCCATGGCACCCTTCGCTTTAGCAGCTTCAATGTCGAGTGCACGATTTTCTTCGAGCGCAAGATTGGCTTGAATAGCAGCATTGATTTGTGCTTCAATCTGCTCAAGTTCTTCATCAGTGACTTTAGAGAAATGCGAGAAGTCGAAACGGAGGCCTTTTTCAGTAACCAAAGAACCCTTTTGCTCAACATGAGTGCCTAAAACCGTGCGCAAGGCATGGTGTAAAAGGTGAGTTGCACTGTGGTTTTTAGCGGTGTCGGTTTGCTTTTGTGCATTGACTTGTGCCGTAAATGTTGCACTTGGGTTATTAGGAAGTTCAGCAGTGAGATGAACAATTAAGTTATTTTCTTTCTTGGTGTCGAAAATATGAATTTGCTCATGGTCATTTGTTAAACTTCCGCTGTCGCCAATTTGGCCACCACCCTCAGCGTAAAATGGTGTTTGGTCTAAAACAAGCTGATAAAAAACTTTGCCTTTTTGGCTCACCTTTCTGTGCTTGATAATTTGAACACTTGCATTGAGTTGGTCATAGCCAATGAAAGAGGTGTTGACATCAGGATGAACTTGCATCCAGTCGTCGGTTTCAAGAGAAGTAGCTGCTCTTGAACGTTCTTTTTGAATGTCTAGTTCTTTTTGGAAACCATCTTCGTCAATAGAGAGTCCGTTTTCACGGGCAATTAGGGAAGTGAGGTCAAGTGGGAAGCCGTAGGTGTCGTATAATTCAAAGGCAGCAGCCCCAGAAATCTGAGTTTGTTGTGCAGCTTTCACTTGGACGATGAGGTCTTCAATACGCTTGATACCCAGTTCAAGGGTGCGGAAGAAACTGAGTTCTTCTTCCTTAATGACTTTATAAATGAGTTCTTTTTGAGTCAGCAATTCTGAGTATGGTGCGCCCATTTGCTCACCGAGAACAATGGAAAGCTCACACAAAAACGGTTCTTTTAATCCTAAAGTTTGGTAGCCGTAACGAACCGCTCTTCTTAAAATTCTGCGAATAACATAGCCCGCACCATTATTGGCCGGAAGTTGTCCGTCTGCAATGGAGAAAGCAATGGCTCTGATGTGGTCAGCGATGACGCGCAAAGCGATATCGGTTGTTTCGTTTTGGCCATAAGGCACCCCAGAAACTTTGACGACAGACTGAATGAGTGCCTGAAAAAGATCGGTGTCATAGTTACTTTGCTTGCCTTGGAGGGCCATGGCTAAGCGTTCGAGCCCCATTCCGGTATCAACGTGCTTGGCGGGAAGTGGTTCCAAAGAGCCATCGGCTTTGCGATTGAATTCCATGAAAACGTTGTTCCAGATTTCAATGACCTGCGGGTGGTCTTGGTTCACGAGCGTTTTGCCGTCTGTTTGTGAGCGCTCAGCTTCAGAGCGGAGGTCAACGTGGATTTCGGTACAAGGGCCGCAAGGGCCGGTGTCACCCATTTCCCAGAAATTATCTTTTTTAGAGGCGAGGATGATGCGCTCTTCAGGGATCCACTTTTTCCAGATATTGATGCTTTCTAAATCTTGTGGAACGCCATCTTTTTGGTCGCCTTCAAAAACAGTGACATAAAGTTGGTCTAGAGGAATTTGATACACCTTTGTGAGTAGTTCCCAGGCCCAGCCAATGGCTTCTTCTTTGAAGTAGTCGCCAAAAGACCAGTTGCCCAACATTTCAAACATGGTGTGGTGATAGGTGTCTACACCAACTTCTTCTAAATCGTTGTGCTTTCCTGATACGCGCAAGCATTTTTGAGCGTTGGCAACGCGCCTTTCTTGGGGCGTTTGATAACCCAAGAAGAAATCTTTGAATTGGTTCATGCCGGCATTGGTAAACATGAGGGTAGGGTCATTTTTGACTACCATCGGAGCCGATGAAACAATTTGGTGTCCTTTACTTTCGAAAAAGTCGAAAAATTGTTGTCTTATTTCTGAAACGGTCATGTGCTTTTACTGAAGCCACAAAATTAAGAATTTGCCGCGAGCTTCTTGTATCTTTGTGCAAATCAGTATCGCTCATGGACTTCATTTCTTCCGATTTACAAAACTACGTGAGTCAGCACAGCTCGGCGCATTCAGCTCTTTTGGCGCAAATAGACCGCGAAACGCATCTTGAAGTATTGCAGCCGCGCATGTTGAGCGGCCATTTTCAAGGCCGTGTGCTGAGCATGATCAGCCATTTATTGAAGCCTAACGCCATTTTAGAAATAGGCACTTATACGGGTTATTCAGCGCTTTGCTTAGCGGAGGGTCTTGGGCCTAAAGGCAAGTTGCTCACGATAGATGTCAACGAAGAATTAGAAAATAGGGTACGGGCTTATTTTGAAGCCTCGGATTATGCTGCACAAATTGATTACCAAATAGGGGATGCGGCTCAAATCATCCCAACCCTACAGTTGAAATTTGATCTGGTCTTCATCGACGCAGATAAACAACAATACCCCACTTATTATGAGCAAGCTCTTGAGGTTTTGAATCCGGGCGGTTTTATTTTAATTGACAATGTACTGTGGTCGGGTAAGGTGGTAGATGAAAAGCACCAAGACAAAGATACTTCACTACTGCGTGAGCTCAATTTGAAAATCAGTCAGGATGAACGCGTTGAAAAAGTATTGTTGCCCATTAGAGATGGCCTGTACTTGATTAGAAAGATATAGTCCATGAAAATTGAAATTCTAAAAACAGCAGACGGGTCCCCGACTTTGTACCTTCCTGAGCTCGATGAAACGTATCACTCAAGGCACGGGAGTGTCCAAGAAGCAAGACACGTATTTATTCAGCACGGCTTGAATTTCGTCATCGAGGAGCAAAAAAAAGAGAAGTCTGCTGATTCAACTATTCAACTATTAGAAGTTGGCTTCGGTACAGGTTTGAATGCATTATTGACATTTCAAGAAGCAATCCAGAATCCAGCATTACATATCGCTTATAGAAGCTACGAAACGCAACCGATTGCTGAATCAATTTGGTCGCAATTGAATTATGTCAATGAAAAAGGAGCAGCTCATACATACAATAACTTGATGCAGGCCTCATGGAATGAAAAGATTCCTCTCAATACCAATTTCGACATTTTAAAAATCGATAAGGCCATACAAGAATTAGACGAGGAGAATCATTATGATTTGATTTATTTCGATGCTTTTGGCCCTCGGGCTCAGGCAGAAATGTGGGATGTTTCTGTATTTAAAGTATTGCATCGAGCTTTAAAACCCAATGGCATACTTGTTACCTATTGTGCAATGGGGCAATTCAAGCGCGATTTAAAAAGTCTAGGCTTTGTTGTGGAGAGCTTACCCGGCCCTCCAGGAAAAAGGGAAATGACCCGTGCTGTAAAAGTTTAACAAAAAATTTACATTGAAATATTTGGAGAATCCAAAAGTGTCCGTAAATTTGCACAAGAATTACAGTTCATAGTTGTAGTTTTAGTTTTATAGTTTTAGCATGGTTTAGCAGAAAGAGGAACAAATACAGTTTGTTCCTCTTTTTGTTTTTCACCTATTCTAGCTTTGCTAATTCCCTTTCAGTTTTAAGACAAAAAACCATAAAAGTTTTGGTGTATTTAGCTGAATTTCCACATGAAAGCCTGGTTTTCAATTACTTACTTTTTTATTTATCGTGGTTTTTTTTTTTTTTTGATTTTTATTCTTTAAAAATGCAGAATTAAATTATTATCTTTCAGCAAGTTATATTCACAAATTTATTTAATTCATTCACTGGCGATGTAAGATCTGATGTGAAAAAGTTATATAAGCAATAATCCTCCTCCTATGAAAATTTTACTCTTCATACTTTTGACATTACTTACTAGCTGCAGTTTTTTCAAAAAGAAACAATTGCATACCTATGATTTGCGTTATTCAAATCATGTAGGCAGTAGTTTCGGTAATAGATCGCAATATTTTAAACTAGTTGAGAGAACCAAAGATTGGCTGTTGTTTTTGAATTATTCTGGAGAAAACGATACCCTTTTTATTTCCAATAACCATGACTTAAAAGGTTCGTTAAAAGACTTTAGGCCCAATCAATCACACAAAATAAAATTTATTGGAAAGATCATTGATGAGAGTTTTAAAACACTTCAAATTAAAGGGGAGTATTTTGTGAAAACACCTGTCTCCTCTGACTATTTTTATGCTGGAGTTCTAGAAATATTTTAGTGACAATTTAAACTCACTTCAATCATGCAATTTATGAAAAGCGCAACATTATTCTTCTTCCTTTTACCGCTTATAATTTTTGGACAAAGAAATCATGTCTCATACTCTAGTTCGGTTTTGATTCCAATTAGTCAAACACCACTAAATGATTATCCCACAAGTGGTGAGCTTCAGATTTCTTCGTCTTCTTATTTTAAGGGACTGAACTACCAATTTGATTTAATTGACAGTACTTGGGGCATTCAAGCAGGCGCAATATTTGGTCGTGAAAATTATACGATTACCAATTACAACTCATTTATTGATAATTATCAAACGTCGCCGTTTCTATCAATTTTTTCTGGAAATCAGGCACAAATAAAGAGTGTTATTTTCTCTTTAGGTATTCATAATTCATATTTTTTCAACCATGGAAAAGATGTGTTTTCTTGGAATGCTGGACTTTATTATAATGTAGCGCAACAGCTTGATTATCTTTTTGACATAAATGTTAAAATGGTAAGAACTGTTGATTATGCAGAGTATTATACAAAAATTATTGTTCCAACATTTGTAAAGAGCCCTCTTGGTTTTGACATTGGAATAAATCTTAGAAAAACGATACTGAAGCGTTTTTTCATTGATTTATCAGCTAAATATATGCCGCGCAATTTATTCACCTACACGTATCAAACATACAACACAATGAACATCAGCAATAATGGTGGATATTTTGAATTCAGTTCTCCAGTTTCGGAAAAAGTCTTTCATTACGGCTTATTGAATGTCCAACTCAATTTCGGCATAAAATTTTAAGATGCTAATGGGTTTCTTTGAGCAACATCCTCAGCTCATTCAACATCAAAGCAGT
>JBEDCS010000036.1:0-2899 GCA_041176605.1 Bacteroidota bacterium | reverse complement strand
ACTTCATCGGCGCCATTCATGGTGAATATAAAAGAGATGAGTACGATCTCCATGATTAAAATGAGGTTGGCGTCTTGGGTAGGCCAGCCCGCCAATTCTTTCATGTTGAGGCGGGGCAACTTGAGCATATTACGGCGCGCTAAGAAAGCAAGTGTGCCAATGAAAGCTAAAACGGATAATACTTCAATGAAGCTAATCATGAAGGTGTAAAAAGCACCCAAGCTATTTTGGAAAAAGCGGTGAGAACCACTGAGGCCGTCTACAAGAATTTCGATGAGTTCAATTTGTGTAATGACAAATGCAGCATAGAGGGCCAAGTGCAAGAGTGCAGGAATAGGCCTGCTGAACATTTTCTTTTGCCCGAGTGCCACAAGCAGCATAGTGCGCCAGCGTTCGGCTTTGTTGTCAGAGCGATCAACAGCCTGACCAAGATGGATATTTTGAGCGATTTTTCGGAGGTTAAACGCAAAAAATCCAAAGCTGAGTAGCGTTAAAACGCCAAAAAGTATTTGTTGCATGATGTTCGATTATTCAGGCAAGCTGTCGAGCATTTTTTGAAGCTTGTCTTCGTTTTTCTTTGAAAGTTGTAGGCCTTTAATTTTGCCACCAATAAGCGATAAATGTACATAACGCTCTGGGTGAGCTTGCAGATCTGTAACGAGATTTTGAAGGTCGTTGTTGGTTCCAACAAGTTCGGTGTAGAGTTTTTCGTCATGGATGAGTTTGCCAAGTGTTCCTTGACCAGCCTCGACTTCAGCAAGAACCATATTGAATTTCTTGAGCGTAGTTTGGGCATCGAGGATTGTGCCTTTGAAATCGGCCGTTACGAGGTCGTCGGTGATTTTTCGGGTATTACCGATGATGCCTGTGATTTGATCATTGCTGCGTTTAAGATTGAGCGTAATGGCCTCAACGTTGGACATGATTTTAGTAAACTGAGCTCTTTCAGAAGCTACAAAACCTTGCAATTCGTCAGCAACTCTACCAAGCTTTTTGATGGTCATTTTAACTTCTTTCAAGCTGCCTTCTAATTCAGAAGTAGCTGTGGTATCCCAAAAAGACGATAATGATTCTACCATGTGGTCTATGGACAACATCATGGTTTGTAGTTTTTGAGAAATAGGATCGGCATAGGCTTTTACCTGCGAGACCATATCTACCGACAAGCGTCCCGGGATAGTAGCGCCAACTTTGTAAAATTGGCCGTTGCCTTCCATCGGTAATTGGACAATCAGCGCTTTGCTAAAGAAATCAAGCGAACCTATTTCTACGATAGTACCTTTAGGTAGACGAATGTCTGTGTTGTGAATATTGAAAGAAAGCTTGACGCGGTGTAGGGAATCTCCGGTGGGGTTGGATTCTATGCTGAGTACCTTGCCGATTTCAACACCATTGAGTGTAACATTTGATGACACCATTAATTGCCCAGAATTAGGGAAATAAGCCGTGTAAACGTCATCGCCACCAAAGAAACTGTTTCCTTTGAGGAAATTGACGCCTGCAATCAGGACGACAATGGCTACAATAGCGATAAGCGCTGCCTTTATTTCTTTGGAAAATTTCAAGCTACTATTTTTCTGCTAATTTAATCGCTTTTTCAATACTGATGCGCTCTCCGTTAAGGAAAGCCACAACAAAAGAATGCTCGAATCCTTTTTCGATGAGCTCATTTTTATAATTTTTCGCTGCTTGAAGGTCATTTGGGAAGGTGCCTGTACAGTATTTGTAAAGCGTATTATCTTGATATTCAAACACTTCAAGGCCTTTAAATCTGCTAGAGTTTTTGGCTAGGGCTAGTGTAGATGTCTCAATCTGTACGCGAAAAACGAGTCCGGTATCTTTTGAAGAATTTACTTTGATTTCCGTAGGATTACTGACAACATCTTTGTTTTCGACCGGCTTACTTTCAATAGGTTTTGTCTCGATCGGCTTGGCCTCGATCGGTTTGTTTTCTGCGGTGCCAGTGGCTACTGTTTTTCCTTCCGTGACATTTTTAAAGTTCACAAAGGCTTGAAACATTGATTGAGCCATTTTTTGTTGGCCTTCAGGCGAACCAATTAATTTCTCTTCGGTCGGGTTCGGTAAGAAAGCTGTTTCAATTAAAACACTTGGCATGGTAGTTTTGTAAAGCACTAAAAATCCTGCTTGCTTGACCCCTCTATCGTAACGACCAATGCGCTTGAATTCTTTTTGGATCATTTCGGCAAATAAGATAGACTGTCGATGAAATACAGCCAATTGAAATTGAAGTGCAATTATTCCGTCAGGTGTGAGGTCATATGAACGGTACTTCGCACCCTTGTCGTCCTCTAATGCAATACTGGCGTTTTCGCGCTCCGCTACTTTCTGTTGTGCGTCAGTGCGATGCAAACCTAGAACATAGGTTTCAGATCCGTAGGCGGTGGTGCTTCCCGCATTGGCATGAATACAAATGAATAAATCAGCATTGTTGCGATTGGCAATGTTGGCACGCTCGGCTAATTCAACAAAAACATCAGTGGTTCGGGTATAGATGACTTTGACGTCCGGGTAACGCTCTTTGATAAGTGCACCAAGCTTCAAGGCCATAGATAAGCAAACCTCTTTTTCGTTGTTGCTAGCGCCATGGCAACCGGGGTCATGACCACCGTGTCCGGCGTCAATGACTACCGTTTTGATCTTGCCCGCTTGTGCACGTGCTGCTTGATTAAAAAAGAACAGGACCCCAACCAATAAAAACAGTCTGAGTACGTTCTTTTGCAAGCCATTGAAAATTGGTAGCTTTGTGTGTTTTTCTTGCATAGTACAAATCTAAGTAGCCCCTCTTGAGTCAAAGACTACGTTTCGCACAACTTTTCTTCGTCACATTGTTAATAATGTGCCCCTTGCGTTTCGTTACGGCCCAAGATACCCTTTTTGT
>JBEDCS010000035.1:0-3915 GCA_041176605.1 Bacteroidota bacterium | reverse complement strand
TATATTGGCCAGGTTTCGAAAGCCATCCTAATCACGATGTTGCTAAAAAGCAAATGCGTGGTTTTGGAGGCATGATCTCTTTTACTTTAAAAGGTAACCGCTTGGAAGATGCTCTTTCGTTTGTAAAAAATGTCGAGATATTTGCGCTTGCGGAGTCTTTGGGTGGCGTTGAATCTTTGATTGGTCATCCGGCAACCATGACACACGCCTCCATTCCAAAAGATGTCAGAGAAAAAAGTGGCGTTGTTGATTCATTGATTCGCTTGAGCGTGGGTATAGAAGATGTCCAAGACCTCATCGATGATTTAGAACAAGCTTTGGCAGCTTTATAATTGATCTAGGCTCTTAAAGAACTGTTCTTTTTTCGCTGGAGACAATGGAATTGAACTACCATCTTTTAGGATGACCGAGCCCCCATCGTGTTTGTCATAACGCTCTACGTAATTCAAGTTGATCAGGTGTGATTGATGCACCCTGAAAAAAGAGAAGCCCGCCAACATGGTGTCGTAGTCTTTAAGCGTCTTGGAAACAAGGATCTTTTTTCCGTCATTCAAGTAGAAAAAAGTGTAGTTCTTATCGGCCTCACAATGAACGATATCGTCTATTTCAACTACAAAAATGCTTTCTTGGGTCTTGAGCACAAGCTTTCTTTTGTGCTGTGGCTGAATATTATGCTGCAGCACATTAAACTGACTTTCCTCCTTCTTGTGATCGAGGTGCTGAATCGCATTAGAAAGGGCAGTATGCAACTCTTCAGCATCAATTGGCTTGAGGATATAGTCTAGTGCTGAAAATTTAATCGCTTGTACAGCAAACTCTTGAAATGCAGTGATAAAAATCACTTCAAAATTTTTGTACTTGACATTGCGTAAAACATCAAAACCATTACCGTCGGGCATTTGAATGTCAAGGAGCACGATATCGGGCTGGATGTCTTCAATGGCCTCAATGCCGCTCTGGACATTTTCCCCGTCAATATAAATATTGAGATTCAAGTCAAAGGATTCAAGCATTTTGCGAATGAAAGTACGCGTTGGCTTTTCGTCGTCGATAATCAAAACTTTTGTACTCATAATTGCTGCTTAAATGGAATCTTCGTAGCGCAGTGGCAACACTAACTTTACGACAGTCCCGGTTTGTTGTTCCTTGTTGAGGTCCTCAAAAATAAGACTCCCATTAAATTTATACTTTTTATTGATGATTTCAATGCGTTCCTTCGTAATGTCAATCGCCATACTTTTATGGGTGCGTATTTTTTTCGTTTTTTGAGACTTCTTGCGACCTACTCCGTTGTCTTCAATTCTCAGCAACAACGACTGCCCATCCGTACGCATTTGAACGATGATATGACCATTCTTTACCGTGTGCAATTGGCCATGTTCAATAGCGTTCTCGATAAAAGGTTGCGTAATCATGGGCGGCACCATCGCTTTGTTAAACAATAAATCATCGCTGATATCTAAGGTGTATTCAAAGCGATTTTCAAAGCGCATTTTTTGGGTAGCCAAATATTTATCGAGGATTTCGATCTCCAACTCGATCGGAATAAATTCTTTAGGGGAATTTTCCAAAATAAGGCGCATGAGTCGTGAGAATTTGACCAAAAATTGCGATGATTTCTCGGGGTCGTTTTCGTAGATATAACTTTGAATCACGGACATCGCATTAAAGACAAAATGCGGATTCATTTGCGTACGCAGTAGTGTTTGAGAGAGCTCTGCTTCGCGCTGTTCTTGCTTGATGCGGTTTTGTTGGATTCGGAGAATAAAGATGACCACACCAAAAATAATGGCCACAATAAAAATGATCGAAATAAAGAGCTGTCTGTCTTTTTGAAGTTCAATGATTTTTCTTTCTTTTTGAGCCTTCTCGATAGAAGCGCGCTGAAAGTCAATAAGGCGTTCTCGCTCTTCCCTTAAATTACTGGAGGTCATTTCCTCAATGCGGGCTGCGCTGCGCCAAACAGGGCTTTTTGCCAACCAATCCGAATAGGCTTGTTGGTATTTCATGGCAGCGTTGAGGTCACCTTTTTGAGCTTTAATCTTTGCCAATAAGGCAAACGCAATAGCTATTTGTGGCCTAATTTGGTCGCTTGAATTGATTTGGTCTAAAACGGCATTGAAGTGTTTTTCTGCCAAACCGAATTGCTTTTTCTTTAGAAAATATTTGCCATACTCCAAGTGAAACTTATCTGATAGCGTAGTATGACTTGACGTATTCAAGAACTTTTCTAGTTGAAGAAAATAAGTACTGGCATCTTGATTGCGTGCATCGGCAATGCTTGCCTGACAAAGTATAGCCCTATTAAGCGCTTCAAGATTATTGATTTTTTTAAAATACGCCAATGCAAAATTGAGATTAATCTGAGCACGCATGGTTTGTTGGGCTTGCAAATAATGTTCACTAAGGATCAAGGAAGTGAAGCCCAAATACAACTCATCTTGGAATTTATTGGCTAAGTTTTGTGCTCTTTTGGCATAAGCAATTGTTTGTTCATTATTTCCGACCTCAAGTGAAATCGCTGAAATCAATACGAGCGGTCTGATTTTAAAATAAGGGAGTTTTGCTTCCTCCGCGAGCTGCAAAGAAAAGATGGCCCGTTGCACTGCTTTATCTAATAAATTGGCTTGCCAAA
Source organism: Bacteroidota bacterium (assembly GCA_041176605.1). Lineage (GTDB taxonomy): Bacteria > Bacteroidota > Bacteroidia > Flavobacteriales_D > Crocinitomicaceae > UBA952. Next base: position 1,280 of record JBEDCS010000035.1, on the reverse strand, counting down.
AAATCTCTGCTTGCGCCTGAAGGGCATTGATTAGCGTCCAGCTACCAGCAGATCTTTTGGCAATTTGCACCGCTTGATCACTCAAAATAAGTGCAGAATCTAACTGACCCTGCATGAGGTATTTTGTTGCCTGAAGCTGATAAAGCTGAGCTGTTTCTTTATTTTTTAAATAGCGTCTGCTGTATGCTTGTAAATTTTTAAAATTAGGGGCAGTTTGATTTTCAGCAAGCGTATATGCAATGAGGAGTCTTCTCCATTCAAGTTTTTTATCTGAAAAAGTATAGGATTTTAACTGCGTTTGAAAAATGGTCTGCACTTCAGAAATTGCACCCAGATAAAGCGCTTTTTCGCTTAATAGCAGCGAAACAATCTTTTGATCATTTTGATTGGTATAAACAAGTGCTTGATCTTCAATTATTTCGAGCTCTTTTAACCAAGTTGCTTTGTTAGTTTGCTCTAAAAATGACAGCAGATGCAACCTTGCTTGCAAATGGGTCGTCTTGTCCTTGGTCTTTTGCAATTCTTTACGCAATTGTTCTTCAGTTTGAGCTTGTGCAAAACATGCCCAAATACTTAAGAAAACAGCAATAAAGTACTTGTAATTGACCATAAACAACGAATATACAAACTTATAACATGGCTTTCAAGCGCTTAGTTTGTATCTTCGTGCACAAATAACAAAACATGACTTTGAAGAAATTTTACTTTGTCCTGATTTTCTCGCTTTTAAGTGCTTTCTCTAGTTGGGCGAGCCACATCATTGGGGGTGAAATCTATTACGATTCATTAGGAAACAACCAATATAAAATCACCATTGAAATTTACCGTGATTGTAACTCAGCTACTGCCTTCGACAACCCATTGAACTATACCATTTTCAATGCAGACGGTAGCATCTACACAGTGCGTTACATCGGTGTATTTTCTCAAAATGTTCTTCCTGTAGTCTATGATGACCCTTGTGTAACCGTACCAAATGACATCTGTGTAGAACGCGCCATTTACGTGGATACCGTTACCATGCCATTAAGTCCTGGTGGCTACTACATTTCTTATCAGCGTTGTTGCTGGACGGGCGCCATTGACAACATTGTTGACCCATCGGGTAATGGCATCACCCTTACCACCTATGTTCCTGGGCAAGCGCTTGTAAGCGTTCACAATCAAGGTGCGCGCTTTATCAATTACCCACCACTTGTTTTGTGTTCACAAAACACACTTGACTTTGACCACTCTGCATACGACCCTGATGGCGACTCCTTGAGTTATGAACTGATGTC
>JBEDCS010000034.1:0-13697 GCA_041176605.1 Bacteroidota bacterium | reverse complement strand
AACCAATTTTTCACATGCCAAAGTTGCAATTATTTCAAAGCACTTTCAAATCGAAAATTGCAGTTATCAGAACGTAAGTTGTGAAAAGCGCAAGTAGTAATACTATTCAATCGTAAAAGTAAGTTGTTATAAAATTAACAAAGGTTTTACTCAGTTCTATTTAAAGCAATTCAACTTTGTAGCAATCAATAAACTACTTGATGATGAAAAGAAAATTTTTTATTGGCTCGTTGCTGACACTCGCTGCAAGCCAGAGTTTTGCTCAAGTTGGTGGAGACATCGACACCACACGTGAACAAAGCGTGAAAGAAGTTCGTGTGATTTCCAGTTATGGAAAAGACAGAAAGACACCAGTTGCGATGTCTACTGTAAATGCGAAACAGATTTCGGAAGTATACGGTGGTTCTACCGAATTACCTGAGGTATTGAAAGTAACACCCGGTGTTTATGCCACCAAAACAGGTGGTGGTGTCGGAGATTCTCGCATCAATATTCGTGGTTTTGACCAAAGAAACGTTGCGGTAACGATCAACGGAATTCCAGTAAACGACATGGAAAACGGATGGGTATATTGGTCCAATTGGGCTGGCTTAGGAGATGCTGTATCTACTATACAAGTACAAAGAGGTTTGGGTGCTTCAAAATTAGCAATCAATTCTGTGGGTGGAACAATGAATATCATCACTAAGACCACTGATGCCAAAGCAGGTGCTTCTGTTTTAACTTCAATGACAAACTACGGTCAATATAAAGTCATGGCATATGCCTCTACAGGATTGATGTCAAATGGATTTGCACTCACAACCGTATTGTCCAAAACTGCTGGTGATTCTTATGTCGATGGCACATGGATCAATGGATATTCTTACTTCTTTACTTTGGCCAAACAATTGAACGCCAAGCAAAGATTGGTTTTGACAGGAATCGGTGCGCCACAATCGCATGGCCAACGATCTACAGGTTTAACTGAAGGCCAAATCGATACTTTAGGCATTCGCTACAATGCTGATTACGGTTATTTTGCTGACAGTAGCCTTTTCAATGACCGCGTCAACTATTACCACAAACCACAGTTTTCTTTGAACCATTATTGGAATGCTTCTGAAAAAACAACCCTGAGCACTTCACTTTATTATTCAATTGGTCATGGTGGTGGTTCTGGGCGCTTAGGTTCTTCATATGCCAGAACTGAGGATGGCTTACTTGATATTCAAGCAGCAGTAGACTACAATACAGCAAACCCTACAGCTACAAGTGGCGGTGTCAAATATGCACAACGCAACTCTGTAAATAACCACTATTGGACAGGAATTATTTCTACACTGAATCATAAAATCACACCGGCAATTGACCTTACAATTGGTTTAGATGCAAGATCTTACCGCGGAGAACACTTCCGTGAAGTAAGAGATGTTTTTATTGAGGGTGGCCAGCGTTTTGATGCCGTTAATGGATTGGTTGGTGTCAATGAATATGCTTCAAATTATGGAAATGTTTTCCATGTGACTCCAGTCAATCAGCGCGTCGCTTATGACAATGATGGTTTGGTGAAATATGCAGGTCTATTTGGTCAAGCTGAATACAGTAAAGATGCGCTTTCTGCATTTGTTACGGGTGCAATTAACACTACTTCAAACCAACGTGTAGACCGCATGTTATATATCAATGATACAACAGGTCGTGGTGAGCTTTCTGAGAAAGTGAATATCATGGGTTATTCATTCAAGGGTGGAGCTAACTATAACATCAACGAGAATCATAACGTTTACTTTAATGCGGGTAAATTCTCAAGAGCACCTTTCTGGACATTTGTTTTCGTAAATAATTCAAATGATGTCGTTCAAAATCTTGTCAATGAAAAAGCCGAGTCTTTTGAATTTGGCTATGGATTCAGAAGCAAAAAAGTGGCTGTTAAATTCAATGCTTACTTAACAAACTGGAAAGATAAATCTTTGCTTTCAGGAAATATCACAGGCCCTAATGGTACCATTACACGCGCCCTAATGACAGGTGCAAATGCCGTACACAAAGGAATCGAAGTAGAATTCAATACACAACCCATCAAAGGATTAGAAATTGGCGGAATTGTTTCTTTAGGTGACTGGAGATGGAATGGCGATATCAATGCAACCGTTTATTCTGAAATTGACCCTACTCAATCTGTAACCGTAACTTCATACGTAGACGGTGTACATGTAGGAGATGCTCCTCAAAATCAATTCGGAATGCAAGCACGCTACCAAATCACTAAAGGTCTTTACATTGGTGCAACTTGGATTTACAACGATAAGTTCTATGCCAACTTTGACCCTTCTAAGAAAACAGACCCAGAAGATCGTGTAGATGCTTATCAAATCCCTTCTTATTACAATCTTGATGCGCGCATCGGTTATGAACTAAATTTTGGTGATCGCACACTCAACTTGGGTATTCAAGGATTTAACATTACAAACGTTCAGTTCCTATCTGATGCAACTGATCTAGATGGGACTACATTCGCCTATGGCTTCCCTGGATTTGGTCGCAACTTTAACTTCACTGCCAAGTTTACTTTCTAATATTTTAGAAGCTTAACTTAATTTTAATACAAAAAGCCTTGTCAATTTCGTTGGCAAGGCTTTCTTTGTAATATGAATTTGATTAATAGAGAGCTCAGCTGGTTATCTTTCAACGAACGCGTATTACAAGAAGCCCTTGACCCAAATGTACCGCTTACCGAGCGCATGCGATTTTTAGGTATCTACTCCAATAACCTCGATGAATTTTTCAGGGTAAGAGTAGCCAACCTCAAAAGAATGATTGACCTCAAAAACGAAAAAGTTCAAGGATTCAAAGGCACAGCTGAAGAACTTTATTTAGAAATCAGGCGTGTGGTCATGAAGCAACAAGAATTATTTGAAGCGGCCTATCAACAGATCAAACAAGAATTCCAGCAACATCAGGTGCTTGTTGTTGACGAAACTTCTTGTAGCGCTCATGAATTAACACAACTTGATCATTTTTTCCATGATCAACTCAAGCATGCCATTTTCCCTATTCTGCTCGATAAGAAAAGGCCTTTACCAAGGTTGCGCGATTACGCCATCTACTTAGGTGTAAAAATCATCAGCAAAACAAAAACAAGATTTGCGCTCATTCAAATCCCTACAGAATATACCCGTTTTTTTGTACTTCATAGCGAACAAGGCAAAAAAGTCATCTTGATGGATGATATCATTAGACTCTATTTAAATGAAATTTTTAGTGTCTATAACCCGAATCAAATCGAAGCATACACCTTCAAATTTACGCGCGATGCCGAACTAGACCTCGACGACGATTTGTCTTTATCGTTTTTTGAAAAAATTGAGAAAAGTTTGAAGCAACGCAAAAAAGGGCAACCCGTGCGTTTTGTTTACGACACAGCTATGCCTGAAGACCTGCTCCAATTTTTATTGGCCAAATTAGATCTCAAAAAAGGCATCAACACCATTCCTGGCGGGCGCTACCACAACTTCAAGGATTTCATGCGTTTTCCGGACTTTTCGAACCCCGACTTTCGATTCAAAAGCCAGCAACCTGTGGCACATCCTGTTCTTAAAAATGCGAACAGCCTGATTCAAACAATCCTCAAGCAAGATGTTTTATTGCATTTCCCGTACCAACAATTTGACCACGTCGTGGACCTCCTCCGCGAGGCCAGCCTCGATGCCAAAGTGAAGGAAATCAAGATCAATATTTATAGGGTTGCCAAGAATTCGGAGGTCATGAATGCACTTTTGGCCTGTATTTTCAACGGCAAACAAGTGACCGTAGTTTTCGAATTACAAGCGCGTTTCGACGAAGAAAATAACTTATGGTGGAGTAACCGACTCAAAGATTTTGGAGCCAATGTGATCTATGGCTTACAAAACCTCAAAGTACACTCTAAATTGCTGCAAATCAAACGCATCCACGAAGCCAAGCCACAATATATCACTTACATAGGCACTGGTAATTTCAATGAAGGTACAGCTACGGTCTATACTGATCTGGCCTTACTTACAGCAAATAAAGAAGTTTCAAGTGAGGTGAGCCGGGTATTTGGTCTACTCGAAAACAACCTCGAGCGCCATACGTTCAGGCACCTCATGGTTTCGCCTTTCAATACACGAAGAAAATTACTTGCTTTGATCGAGCGCGAAATCAAGTTTGCCAAAGCCAAAAAGCCCGCTTCAATCAAGATCAAAATCAATAACCTGACCGACGTCAAGTTGATCGAAAAGTTATATGCGGCAAGCAAGGCTGGCGTTCAAATAGAAATGATCATTCGAGGTATTTGTTGCTTGAAACCTGGTGTAAAAGGACTCAGCGAAAACATAACTGCTATTAGCATAGTAGATCGCTACCTCGAGCATGCACGCTTTATTATTTTTGGCAATAATGGCGTTACCGAAACCTATATTTCATCAGCGGATTGGATGGAGCGCAACCTGGATCAACGCGTAGAGGTTGGTACCAAAATTCTAGATCCAAAAATTCAGCAAGAAATCGCACTTATTTTTGAATACCAATGGAAAGGCTCTGTTAAGGCAAGAAGTATCTCGGCCAATTACAAAAACCTCTATTCCAAGCGCGACCTCCCTCCTTTTCATGCCCAACAAGAACTTTATAATTATTACAAAGGACTTTCAGAAGAGGTAGCGCAAGAGGCTTAGTTTTTCTTTGAACGTATCGAAAGTATTTTCACCTATATAGGCTTGCTTCCCTAAGGTCTGAAAATCAAGAAGAATGCGTTCCAAAATCTGAGCCGTATCATCTTTGTAATGCATAGGAGATGGGCTTGCTTGTGTCAACCAATAATTGATTTGTCTGTGATAGAGCAAATCGAGCTCGGGAATGGTCATCGCCCCTACCTTTTGAGCACCAAGCGCATTACAGGTTTGCTCGTAATGACCTTTCATCGGGATTACCAATACCTTTTTGCCCAAAAACAATGCTTCTGCAGGCAATTCAAAACCTGCACCAGCTAAAACACCTGTTGCACTCAGTAAACTTTCCTGGAAGCGAAATTGACTGATCGGTTCAATAAAAACATCATCTACACGGTAGGCATACTTCGCATATTTTGAAAACACCTCCCATTTCACCGGGAATTGTCTTAAAAAATGTAGCAGTACGTCGTCATGGTATCCTGGCAAATAAACAGTATAATGACCGTTATCGGTTGGAGATGCTTGTCTAATTTCCCTGCGAATGACTGGGGTAAATACGCTGTTTTCATAGGCTTCAAAATGAAAGCCGTATTTGGTTTTGGTCGGGACATAATGATGTAAAACATAGCGCCCGAAAGCCATTTTTTTATCGGGTTTTGGAGCGTTTTGATGAATAACCCCTGCCTGATGGCTCAATTCAATACAAGGCACATTATTGACAAGAGCTGACCACGCAGAAACCGGTTCGAAATCACTCAAGACGAGGTCGTATTGCTTGATTGGAAACGCCTTGATTTCTTTCACAAAATCAATTGGGTGGGTATTTTTGAGCGATTTTAAGATGCTGATGTCGCCATTCTTCCCACTGAGAAAAGTAAGGCCTGTGCGCTGATAATGGATGTCAAAAGCGGCATTGATTTGAGACTGGTTGCCAGAAATTAGGGTGTCCACCTGCGCAAATTGCTTTAATAAAGGCACAATTTCATGTGCCCTACTCAGATGCCCATTCCCTGTTCCTTGTATGGCATAAAGGATTTTCATGACTGCGCTTGTAAATCTTCAATAACTTCTTTGAGCAGAAACTCGTAATTCAAAGCTTCTTTGTATTGCGCCTTCATTTCATGCGCATCCTCCTTTTTACTTTGGTCATGACGATACAACAACCATTCGCCCTGATGGTATTCTAATGCCGTAGAATTTTCAACCCAATCTCCTGAATTTAAATAGAGTACCTCTGCCCCATCTTTACCTTTCATCATCTTGATTTGAGGCTGATGAATATGGCCACATATCACAAACTGATAATCAGAACACATGGCAATTTCTGCCGCAGTTTCTTCAAAGTTATTGACATATTTCACCACTCCTTTGACACTATCTTTTACTTTTTGAGAAAGTGAAATTCTTCCTTTCCCCAATTTCTCTGAAATCCAATTCATCAAAGTATTCAGTACAATCAGTAAATCATAGCCTTTTCCGCCCATTTTAGCAACCCACTTGGAGTGTTTCATGGTTGTGTCAAAAACATCGCCGTGAAAAATCCAAGCCTTGCCAGTGGGCAGATTCAAAATCAATTTATTTTGGATCTCAAAATCTCCCATTTTGAAGCCTTTGAACTTTCGCAAAGTTTCGTCGTGATTTCCGGTTATATAAACGACTTTTGTGCCGTGGGTCAGCATCGAGGCGATGGTCTTGAGTACCTCCATGTGTGCCACGGGAAAATATCGCTTACTAAACTGCCATATATCAATGATATCCCCATTCAAAACCAAGGTTTGAGGATCAATGCTTTTCAAATAAGTTACGAGTTCGGCTGCCCTTGAACCATACGTTCCGAGGTGCACATCTGAAATAATCACGAGGTCAACTTTGCGCTTCATAGTTTAATTTTGATGTAAAGTTCGCTGCGCAATATGTCCTTGATTTTAAGCGTTTGTTATGCTTCCCAAGATCTATAAAAAGTCAATTGTTAATAACAAAAAAAGGAGCCCGATTGAGCTCCTTTCATCAAAATATTGTCTTTATTGTTTAATAATGCGTTGTGAATTTAAACCCCAATGATTATCTATTTGAAGCGTATAAACTCCCGGTGAAAAATCAAGTAATGATATTTTTACTTCATTTTCAGAAGCATTTTGTTCAAACACTAATTTACCTTCTGAGCTGAATAATCGTATCATCCCTAATTGCTCAGTTGATGTAATTTGAACAAAGTCTAGGGTTGGGTTAGGATACAATTGAATTGAATTGGTGATCTCCTCTAATGAAGCACAAGAAGTAAGCGTAACTAAAATTTCATCTGAACTAGAACAACCAAATTGATTTGTTGCTTCAATAGCATACAAGCCACTTGTTAAAATTTCAGTACTCGGATTAGTACTTCCGGTACTCCAAAGTAAATTTTGCGCCGAACCAGTTGCGGTTAGTAAATAAGGGAATTGATCTGGGCACAAAGTCAAATCCTCACCTAATGAAACTGTCGGAGCAGAAACAAGCGTAATTGTCGTGTTAAAAGTAGCCGAACAACCAGCTGAATCTGTTACAATTACAGAGAGCGGACCCGCTTGTGAACCAACGAAATATGGCAGTGTTGTACCGTCTGACCACGCAAAGAATGGATAAAGATTTGAAGAGCTGATACTGATTGAATACGGTAATTCATTTTCACAAAAAGAATATTGACTCTCTACACCAACACTTGGTAATGCTAAGACTTCGACCTGAACAGTGTCGGTTGCTGAACAACCACTTTGATTATTCGTTGCTATTGCAATGTAAGAACCAGCGTTACTTACGCTAACAGATGCGCTATTAAGCCCTTGGAAATAAACCAAATTCACATTTGCTGTAGCGTTGAGTTGTATTGGTAGTGCATCGGCACATACCACTTGATCAGGACCCGCATTGACAATTGGGGCAGGCAAAACGTTAACTTGAATACTTGCTGAATTGGTGCATGAATTTACTGCTGTAGCTGTCAAAGTAAGCGTATTTAAGCCAACTGGTGGTAAAAAAGATTGCCCGGAAGCCATCCCGTTACTCCACATTAGATTTGCTGCATTTGAAGAACCGTTTAATGTGACTGGGACCCCTTGACATGTCGTTATATTGGTACCTGCATTTACCGTAGGAAGTGCAAGAACTGTTAGGGTTACTTGGTCTTGAGCTTGGCAATTTGTTAAAGAATTAATACCTGTTATTGTATAGGTATTCGTACCCGAAAACCCTTGCGTTGGTAGCACTAATGAAGTACCTTGAAAACCTGTATTCCAGTTATAAACGCTTGCGTTTCCAGTAATTGCGATCGTAACACTTGGGCCTGCGCAAATAGAAATATCCGGACCTGCGTTAACAAGCGGTAAAGGATTTACCACCACATTATAGCTTGAAGAAGTTGCTGAACAACCATTTAAAGTTGATGTAAGTGAAACAGCAGCTGATGAGGTTAAAACAACTTGTTGCGTTGTTTGACCATTGCTCCAGAGATAACTCGATGCTGTAGGTGCTGTTAGCGTTACAGAGGCACCCTGACAAATAGTGAGAGGCCCAGAACTTGTTGCAGTAACATTTGGAAGTGGTTTAACGATAATTGCAACAGGCGCTGAGGTAGAGGAACAACCCGTAGCTGTTGTTGTAAGTGTGTAATTACCAGCAGTACTTACTGTAATAGACTGGGTAGTTTGACCACTACTCCATAAATAAGCATTTGCCGTAGGGGCTGTTAATGTTACTGTTTGACCAGGACAAATACTTGTTGGGCCAGAAATACTTACAACCGAACTAGGAATTGGATTCACAGTTATGGCAACTTGAAGAGATGTATCCGCACAACCTAAACTATTATTTTGAACAGAAACCCTGTATACTCCTGCAACAGAAGCTGTAAGTGACGCCGACGTTTGACCTGAAATTGGCAAACCATTAAGTAGCCATTGGTAATTACAATTTGGCTGAGGCGTGATAGACATTGTAGTAGTTTGTCCGGCGCACAAGACACTTGAATTATTTACGATTGAAGCTCCTGATGCAACGGCACATGAATTAAGTTGATAAATCGAAAGTGTAGAACTCACCTCATTTGCTAGAAGAACTAATGCTTGTCCGTTTGGAGAATCGATCGCATCAATTAAGACGATACCCTCAGCCCCTAAGTCTGGACCATTAACATTTGTCAAACTTCTATTATTTGCATAACCAACATAAGTTGGGTTTTGAGGGTTGTCTACATTAAAGATCATTACACCCCCAATTCTTTCTAATGCCGCAAAGACATAAGTATGGCCGTTCCATTGCTTAACCGTTATGCCCTCTACCTCTGGGCCTTTATCGTCCGATCTATTTTTTAAAGCTGGTGCACCCACTGTATTTGAAGCATTGAACATCGGACCAAAAGTTGGATGATTGGCAACAATTTGTTCTATAAGATCCTTGGAATCAAATACAAGACTTCCTGTCGTGGCATTCCAAATACTAAAAGATCTTCCTGACATGACGTGTAATTCATCATAATCACCATCTCCATCAGAATCACCCGAATACTTTAATGCAGAGAGTCTTCCTAGAAATTTATTATTTTTAAGAATGTTTGCGTCTGGAAATGCCACTGGATCTAAATTTGCGAATGTTGAAGAAGATATTCTGTTGGCATCGATTACCGTTCCAAACTCTCTTGAGTCACCCTCATTTGCCGTAAATAGGTAACCTTGATTATTGATTTGTTGAAAAGCAATTGCATCGGGCATATAAGCACCTTTAATTGGCAAATCTCCTGTTATCAGTACCATTCCACTTTGATCAGAGGCATCTAACGCGTTATTTGAACCAGCTCCATAATTTGAATAACCAAGTGGCGTCAGCGATTGAATTGTATTATTTGTCAAATTGATGGTGAGTAAAGCATTATTTTCTTGTAAGGTTACATATGCTTTAGAATTGTCAGAGGAAATAGCGATGTACTCAGGTTCTAAGTCTTGAGCAACCGAAGCACTTGAAGAAAAGATACGAATCCCTTGTGCTCTTAATGCCGTTTCTTGTCCGTTATATGCGGTTAAAGGCAAGGTGATTACATTCGCCTGTGAGAGCGTTGGAATTCCACTCGAAATATCAATGATAGAAACAGAGCCTTCTGGATCTAAAGAATATGTTGAATTTGGTTCACCTTCATTTGCCGTTAGCACTTTAGTAAAATTATTATTGAAGCAAATCATATCGGGCATTGCTCCCACAGTGACTTGCTTTTGGAAAATTCCGTTTGCATCAAAAAATACTACTGAACCGTTTAATTGAGGATTTGAATTTTCAATTGCAGCGGCAACAATACCGTTTCTGGCCACTATTGAATTGATTCCACCATACGGAAGCATCGATATACTTGTAATCAATACCGGTACTGACGGATTACTAAAATTGACAATATCCATTTTCTGCCCTATGCTATTTGCAATATAGAGGCGATCTGTAGTCGGGTCAAAAGCAACAATTTCTGCAGAATTTGTACCTGCAGCACCATTTGAATAGCTCGATAACAATTGTAAGTTTAGTTCATTAGTAGCTACCGGAGCAACATAATCATTATCCTTGATAAAAATGATACTGTAGTTATTTGTTGTAGAAACATTGGCATTTGAGCTACTCAATATTTTTACGATAATACGCTCTGCTTTTTCAGCTAAAATATCATCTACTATGGTTAGGGGTAAATTAAATGTTCCATTCGTATTTGCTGGAATTGTCATGGTGTTTGTCCAAGAAAAATCATTATTTTCTGTGGCATTACTGTAAACTGAAAAACCAAGATTTAGGTTGATCTCACCAGCATTAGCGTTTGTTACTTGTATTGGGATATTTACGACCCCTGCATTTTCATTCACAGCAAAGAAATTGCTAGCAGAAGGAATAGAAACATCAGTACGTCCTTGAAATGAAACATTGTCAAAGCGCCATGTTCCGGCAGTTGCTATACTAGTTGGAGTTGACGTCTGACGAAACTCTCCAGTTGACTGATAATGAGCTGCTAATATACGCACCGCAAAATTGGCATTATTGGCTACTCCAGTAATTCCAGTAAAACTTACCGAGATTCGACGATATTGGTCTCCGACGCCATTGTTTTGAAAACGACCATTATCCAAAACTCCATTACAGAAAGTCGTATTGGTAGAAGTCATCGTAAAATTAGTCCAAGTAGAACCATCTATCGTATATTGCAATCTAACCGTATTTGCTGCAGTATTTGAAAAACGCATGTCCCAAGTAAATAGCACATTTTGAAAGCCTAACGTCGATGCATTGTATTGAACTCCTGAACTTTCATTTGTTAATCCTGGTGTAGCTGTAAAGGCCCACGCACCTGGATTTGTGCCATTTTGGCTACCGCAACCATTGTTGATAAGCGGATCCATTCCAGTTGCTGCAGCTGCAACCACAAAACTCCCAACAACAGAGGAAGTACCAACACCTTGGTCAGAAACCGGATTCACCGGACTACCAGTAATGGAATTGTAATTCCAAAGTGCCATGAAATTACCCTGAGATAACGCTTTCAAACTCGAAAGCGACAATATTAAAAATAGTAGTTTGTTCATCATATATATTTTGAACAAAATAACCACCTGGTTATTAACTACTTATTTACACAAAATTAAAGAACCATATGGTCAATATTAAATTTACAATAATCCTAATTTACAATTGTCTTACCTCGCCAACTCCACGATTTGCTCAACCAAGCTAGGATCTAGCAAGGTGCTGGTGTCGCCGAGGTTGGAGGTATCGCCCTCTGCAATTTTTCTGAGGATGCGGCGCATGATTTTACCGCTTCGTGTTTTAGGCAAGCCAGGTACGAAAAGAATCTGATCGGGTTTGGCGATAGGCCCAATGATGCGCGATACCGTCTGGATGATGTCTTGCTTGGATAATTTGGCATCGCCATGCGCCCCATCGTAAATGACATAAGCAAAAATACCTTGCCCTTTGATGTCATGAGGGAAGCCAACCACCGCGCTTTCAATGACCCCGGCATGCATATTAATGGCATTTTCTACCTCCGCGGTTCCAATTCTGTGGCCACTGACATTCAAGACGTCATCTACCCTACCCGTTATGCGGTACATCCCGTCTTCATCGCGTAAACAACCATCGCCTGTGAAATATAAATTTTCGTAGGTAGAGAAATAAGTTTGACGGCAGCGCTCGTGGTCATTATAAGTAGTACGAATGATGCCTGGCCACGGAAATTTGATGCACAGGTTGCCATTGACACCATTGCCTTCTATTTCTACGCCGTTTTCATCAACCAAACAAGGCTGAATGCCCGGAAGTGGCAAAGTTGCATAAGACGGTTTTGCAGGCGTAACTCCTGCTAAATTAGAGATCATGACGCCTCCGGTTTCGGTTTGCCACCAAGTATCAACTATAGGGCAACGGTTTTGCCCAATATGTTCGTTGTACCAATGCCATGCTTCCTCGTTGATAGGCTCACCTACAGAGCCTAATACTTTGAGCGAACTGAGGTCTTTGCCTTTGATTGGATCCAAACCAAAACCCATTAAACTTCTGATGGCTGTTGGTGCCGTGTATAAGATATCAACTTTGAATTTTTCCACGACCTCCCAAAATCTACCTGCATCTGGCCAAGTAGGAACGCCTTCAAACATGAGTGTGGTGGCCCCAGCACTTAGCGGCCCATAAATAATGTAGCTGTGCCCAGTAATCCAGCCGATATCTGCGGTGCAAAAATGAACTTGCCCAGGTTGGTATTGAAAAGTATTGACAAAAGTATAGTTGGTCCAAACCATGTATCCTGCAGTAGTGTGCACCACTCCTTTTGGTTTGCCCGTAGACCCAGAGGTATATAAGATGAACAAGATGTCTTCAGCATCCATAGTGGCAGCTTCAACTTTCGGGTTGCCCATAGTTTCTACCTTTTTGATTTCGTCTTCCCACCAAACGTCGCGGCCTTTCAGCATTGAAACTGGAGTTCGGGTGCGGGTGCAAACAATGACACGTTTGATGGTTTTGTTTCCAACCAGCGCGTCATCTATGACGCTTTTTAAGGCAATATCTTTGGCGCCGCGAAAGGCACCATCACAAGTCACAATGAATTCAGCCCCAGCGTCGTCTAGGCGATCGGCAATGGCCTGCGCTGAAAAGCCACCAAAAATAACAGAATGAATGGCCCCTATGCGTGCACAAGCTAAGGTTGCAATGGCAAGTTCAGGAATCATGCCCATATAAATACAAACGCGATCCCCTTTCTGTACCCCATTGTTCAGTAGTACATTGGCAAATTGTTGCACCTTAAAATGCAATTCTTTGTAGGTAAGTACACGGTGGTGCTCATTGGGATCATTGGATTCCCAGATTATTGCTGGCTCATTGGCTTTGGTGGCCAAATGACGATCTAGGCAGTTTTCTGTGATATTGAGCTGCCCGCCTTTAAACCATTCAATTTTTGGTTCTTTGAAATTCCAGTCAAGGACGGTATCCCATTTTTTCTTCCAAGTAAAGTTTTCAGCAACCTCGGCCCAAAATGCTTCAGGGTCTGACATACTTTTATTGTAAGCTTCTTGATACGCTTCAAAAGAACGCAGTTGGTAAGGGTAATTCATGAGACTTGTTTGCGCTAAAATTAATGAAAAACCTATGTCAACTTTAGGCCTTATCTGTCAAAAACTAGAAATTTTTCGCATTCATTGCGCATTTACTATATTTAGCTTACCTAAATCAATTCGAATGCAAAACAATTCCATTATTAAAGTGATTGGCGCCTCCTCGTTAGGCACACTCATTGAATGGTATGATTTCTATATTTTTGGTAGTTTGGCTACCATTATTGGAAAACAATTATTTCCGTCAGATGCGGGCGCTTCGGCCCTGATCAATACCCTTGCCATCTTTGCAGCTGGTTTCATCGTTCGTCCATTTGGCGCGCTGGTTTTTGGCCGACTCGGCGACCTCATTGGCCGTAAATACACCTTCCTCTTGACGCTCGTTTTGATGGGTGGCTCGACCTTCTTGATTGGC
>JBEDCS010000033.1:0-2805 GCA_041176605.1 Bacteroidota bacterium | reverse complement strand
CCTTCTTGCAATTCGAATTCAACTTCGTCATTTTCTTTGATTTTGTCTACCAAACCGGTAACATGAACAAAATATTCTTTGTTCGTGTCTTCTTCAACGATGAAACCAAAACCTTTAGTTTCGTTGAAAAATTTTACATGTCCTTTACTCATTATGATAATATTAATTTCAGTAAAGGTAAGGACCTATTTCACTTATGCACTATTTTTTAGCGAATAAATCCGTTAAAATTTTCTTTTAAGCTCCATGCTTCGGCCCGCTGCGCAAACCAGGGCTTGATTTGAGGCCAAATTGACAAAAATAATTCTGAGCATCGATAATTGTCTAGAGCAGCTTCATTTTCCCATTCTGAATACGTAAAAATGATGTTCGGGTCATTTAAATCACTCATTAATTTCATACCCAGACAACCCGGAAATTGAGCAACATTTAGTTTTACGGTTTCAAAATGCGCGTAAAAATCGGCTAAATGATCTTCTTGAAACGTGAGTTTTACGACTCTGGTGAGCATCAGAATAAAGATTGAATGTTCTCCTTGGATCCTTGTGGAGTAAATTCGATGTGAACTGGATCGCCGATGCGCATGCCAAATAGTTTGCTGGCGCCACCAAAACCTTCGTTGGCTCCTCGGTTGATGGCTATTTCGAGTAAGCCCGCACTATTGAACAAAGCTACTCTTTCCCCCTGCGATACCGCGTTGTAAGTGGCAGAAATTTCATCGATAAAGTATTCCTTCTTCATGTATTTGATGGTAAAAGGAATGTCCGGACCAAAACGATCAAAATCGGCTTTACAGATATTGGTGATGAGGTTTCCGAAGGCGTCGATGTGCACAACTGCACCGCGGATCAGCAATTGGTCAATTGCTGGTTTGTGTTCAAATGCACGTTTGTAGCTGCGAGCTGCTTCGGCAAAAGATGAAACCACTTCCTTGTTGGCGATTTTGGCTGCAAGCGCCACAAAACAATTTTTTTCGGTAAAGCGCCAAGCTTCTTTGAGCTGAGTTATGGCTGAGTAAATATAAAATTCATCGGGAAAGTCGTCATCGAGTAAGCTGCCAAAGAATCCGTTGTCAGAGCTAATAAAATACTGCCCTTTGTATTTCATGATTGCGGGTAGTGATTCTCGGCCGTTTTCAAAGTTGGGTTCTGCATCAACACCAACGATGTGGATGGTGCCCTCAGGGAAGTCTTGGTAACAGCAGCGCAACTGAAAAGCAGCCTCGCTGACATTGAAGGGTGTAATTTGATGGGTAATATCAATCATTTGTGCTTCAGGAAGTACCTGTAGCAAAGCTCCTTTAATGGCTGCAACGTAGTAATCTTGGTAGCCGTTGTCTGTGGTGAGCGTTATGATTTGCATAGCTTCGGAAGCGACTTTGTGCTCAGAAATTTATAATTTTACCAAAAGTAATTGAAATCACTAAAAACACTTCACAAATAACAGAAATAAATTGAGTTCAGGACAACGTCATATCAGCATAGAAGGTCTGAATCCGGCCGAAATCTATGGCATCAATAATGTCAATCTAAAGCATATCAAGAGCTATTTTCCGAAACTCAAGGTAATGGCGCGCGGAAACGAAATCAATATTGCTGGTGATGAAGAAGTGATGGACGAATTTGAACGCAAGTTTGCTTTATTTGTGCAACATTACCATACTTATAATTCCCTGACCGAAAACAACATTGACAACCTCATGTTGCAAGATGGCGCCAAAATGCTCTCCCACGACGACGGCTCTGAAACATTGGTCCACGGAAATGGTGGTGTCAAAATCAAGGCGCGAACCGTAAACCAGAAAAAGTTGGTTCAAGCGGTATTGCAATCAGACATGGTTTTTGCCGTTGGCCCTGCCGGAACCGGTAAAACCTACACCGCTGTGGCAATGGCCGTAAGGGCACTCAAGGCCAAAGAAGTCAAGCGCATTATCCTGACGCGTCCGGCGGTAGAGGCAGGTGAAAACCTCGGCTTCTTACCCGGCGACCTCAAAGAAAAACTCGATCCTTACCTCATGCCGCTCTACGATGCACTCCGCGACATGATTCCGGCCGAAAAACTCGCCGACATGATCGAATTTGGTGTCATCGAAATTGCACCACTTGCCTTCATGCGAGGCCGCACCTTGGACAAGGCATTTGTCATCCTAGACGAAGCCCAAAATACAACCCAAATGCAAATGAAAATGTTCCTGACCCGAATGGGCATGACCGCCAAATTTGTCATTACAGGTGATATGTCGCAGGTAGATTTACCTTCCAAACAACGCTCGGGCTTGGCGTATGCCCTTGATGTCCTACAAGATATCGAAGACATCCATATTGTCAGACTAGGACAAAGCGACGTCATCAGACACAGATTGGTCAAGCAAATCATTGAAGCATTCGATGTTCAAGAACAAAAAGACAAACAAGAAAAGCTAGACAAACAAGCACTAAAAGAACAAAAATCTTAAAATACTATTCTTCAACATATGCAAGCTCTTACCAGCAATTCGTTTCAGTTTAAAGGACAAACCAAAGTTTACAACGGTAAAGTTCGAGATGTTTATACCCTTGAAAATGGCCTTTTGGTCATGGTTGCTTCTGACCGAATTTCAGCTTTTGACCACATTTTACCAAAAGGAATTCCCTACAAAGGACAAGTACTCAATCAAGTAGCCACGTTATTTTTAGATGCGACCAAAGATATCGTTCCAAATTGGCTCATCGCTACGCCAGACCCGTCAGTAGCCATAGGTCACGCTTGTGAACCCATCCGCATCGAGATGGTCATTAGAGGTTATTTAGCTGGTCATGCAGCCCG
>JBEDCS010000032.1:0-14714 GCA_041176605.1 Bacteroidota bacterium | reverse complement strand
GCTCTTTCGATGTTTTCGCCTTCTTTAATTGGAATGATCAACATATGCTTAGTTCTCTTTTTAAAAGTTTGGGTCGCAAAGATACGACAGAAAATCAATTCTACAAAGTTTATTTTAAAATTTCTCTGGCAATCACTAATTTTTGAATTTCAGAGGTGCCTTCGCCAATGGTCATGAGCTTGGCATCTCGCAAGAATTTCTCTGCTGGGTACTCTTTTGTATAGCCATAACCACCCATGATTTGCACGGCTTCGTTGCCACATTTTACGGATACTTCCGAAGCAAAATATTTGGCAAAAGCCCCTTCTTTTGTAACCGCCTGATGCGTGTCTTTTTTATGTGCTGCTTGGTAAGTCAATAACTCTGCAGCTTCAATTTGAGTGGCCATATCTGCTAGTTTAAAACCAATGGCCTGAAAATGAGCAATAGGTTGGCCAAATTGTTCGCGTTCTTTGGCATACTTTACGCTCGCTTCAAAAGCGCCTCTTGCGATACCGCAACTTAAAGATGCAATGGAAATTCTACCGCCATCTAAAACTTGCATCGCTTGCTTAAAGCCCTGCCCTACTTCGCCAATAACATTTTCTTTTGGAATACGCACGTTGTCAAAGATCAGCTCGGCAGTTTCGCTTGCTCTTACACCTAATTTATCCTTGATTTTAACGGCAGAAAATCCTGGTGTACCTTTTTCAATAATAAACGCTGTAATGCCTTTGCTATCTAGTAATTCGCCAGTTCTAATGAGCACTACTGCTACATCGCCTGAAAGCCCATGGGTAATCCAGTTTTTTGTACCGTTTAAAACCCAATAGTCGCCATCTTGAACGGCGGTAGCTTTCATGCGCATGGCATCTGAACCGGTGTTGGCTTCGGTAAGGCCCCAAGCGCCAATCCATTCACCAGTTGCGAGTTTTGGCAAATATTTTTGCTTTTGTGCTTCTGTTCCATGGTAATAAATATGTCCTGTACAAAGGGAATTGTGTGCCGCAACGCTAAGCCCAACGCCACCGCAAACTTTACCTAATTCCATTAATACAGTGGCATATTCAGCGTAAGAAAGTCCAGAGCCACCATACTGCTCAGGTACAAAAATGCCTAATAGGCCGAGTTCGCCCATTTTTTTCATGACCTCTATTGGGAATTCTTCGAGGTCATCCCATTTTTTGTAGTGGGGTCTGATTTCGCGTTCAGCAAAGTCGCGCACCATTTGTGCAAGCAATTGCTGCTGTTCATTAAGTTGAATACTCATTTTGTTGATTGATGTTGATTGATGTTGATTGATGTTGAATTATATACCCTTAATAATGCACTAAGGAATAACTATTTTCATTAAATTTTTTGAGTACGTTTTCACCTTCTAGAAAGTCAAGGGCAACCAAGAAACTAAAGCCTGCAACTTCAGCCCCTGAACGTTCTATAAGTGTTGCAGCCGCAGCTGCAGAGCCGCCCGTAGCAAGTAAGTCGTCGTGGATCAGGACGCGTTGACCCGAAACAACTGCATCGGCATGCATTTCAATAACAGCCGAGCCGTATTCGAGTTCATAAGCATGCTTGATTTTTTCATATGGCAATTTACCTTCTTTGCGAATCAAAATAAAAGGAAGGCCTAAGCGCATTGCCAAAGGGTAGCCAAATAAAAAACCACGGCTTTCAATTCCCGCAATGGCATCAAGCCCTTTATTTTCATAGAAAGAAACAAGATGATTTAATACTGCATTTGACACTTTTGGATCCAACATGATTGTTGAAATATCTTTAAAAAGAATGCCAGGTTTTGGAAAATCAGGAACGTCTCGGATGACGGCTTTAAGTTGTTGTTCGATTGTCATGTCACAAAGATAAGTAAGGCTTTAGTTTTTCAAAAGTTTGCTCATCAATTAATACAGATTGTTTAATTTGTTCGATACTATTAAAGCTTCCGAGCTGTTGGCGGATCTTGATAATAGAATTAGCCTGATTCCAGGATAAATAGGGGTGCTGTTTGAGGCGTTCTATTGTTACTGCGTTTAATGCAATAGGTTGCATCTTACTTCTTATTTCCAAAAATGAAGTCATTTTTAGAATCATGTCTGGGTTTAAACCCTTAATCTCTAATAATTGATCTAAAGAAATAAAGCCGCCTAGGCGTTGACGATATTGGATGATTTTCTCAGCTGAATAACTCCCTATTCCCGGTATTGAAACTAATTGTTCTGTTGTTGCTGTATTCAAATCTATTATTTGCTGGGTATTTGGGTGGTTTGCTTTAAAAGCCCCCGGTTTTGCAGAATGATTTTCAGGAAATAAACCTTGTCGATTTTCAAGGGTGCGTTTTGATAAAATGGGGTCAGCACTTTTCTCAAACACTAAAGAATCCTTTATTCGATTCAAAATATATTGATCCAAGACCCGTATTTGTTGCATTTGTTTGAGTGAATTGAGGCCATATTTATCTCGGTATTTGATCAACGATGCGGCCTGTTTGGGGCTAAGTCCTAATTGTTGCCAATCCTTGACAGAAAGCTCATTTGGATTGCAACTTTTCCAGAGTTGGGTACTTTTTCTTGTTGAAGGAGCCGCTGTCTGATACCTGTTTTTAAACTCTTTTTCTGCCGCATTGTATTCCCAGTAATAACAGAGCTCTGGTGGGTTCAAGAGCATATAAACTCTTGGTGTAAAGATGAGGATTACACAGATAAATAGCCAAACAGTGGTGCCGCGCTCGAGCCTTTTAGAGATTTGGATAAATGGTTGTTTCATGGACAGCAAACGCCATCCAATGTGCTTAATTTGATGTTAAAGCCTTTTTTCTTGATTCAATTAGGTAAAAAACCGGAATACCCAATAAGACGATAAACAAACCGAGGCCAGCATTTCTAAAATCATAGATCAAGAGGTCGATGCAGATGGCAGAGGTGATCAAGATGTATAGGGCTGGAATGAAAGGATAGCCCCAAGCTTTGTAAGGTCTTGGTGTATCTGGTTCTAGTTTGCGCAACCTAAAAATACCGTAGATAGTAAGGATGTAAAAAAGCAAACTTGCGAAAGTACTGTAGGTGAGTAAGTCTCCGTATTTTCCTGATAGACATAAAACACTTGCCCAGAGGCACTGAATCCAGAGCGCTACCCCAGGCACTGATTTTTCATTGAGCTGTCCAGCTTTCTTAAAGAAAAGTCCATCTTTAGACATGGCGTAAAACAAGCGAGAACCCGCTAAGATGAGCCCGTTATTGCAACCGAAGGTCGATACCATGATCAAGCCTGCCATCAGCAAAATACCAGCGTCGCCAAAGATGACATATGCTGCCGATGCCCCTACCCGATCATTGCTCGCAAAAAGCATCCCTTGATCAATTGGAGAAATGGCGTCAGGGCTACCATTAATAGGCAACAAGGCAAGATAAGCCACGTTGGCTAACACATAGATAACCGTTACGATTAAAGTGCCTAAAAACAAACTTTTAGGGATATTCTTTTTGGGGTCTTTGATTTCACCCGCAATAAATGTCACATTATTCCAGGCATCTGCAGAAAACAATGAATTGATGATCGTGGCGCCTAATGCGCCAACCAAAGCCCAGCCCGTTAATGGAATTTGAAACACCTTGTCGCCACCATTGGAAATGACAGTTTTGGTCGCTTTCCAGGCATCCGTAAAATTGAGGCTGAAAACATCGGTTTTTAGACCAACGTAAATACCAAGTACAATTAGCGCTCCGAGCGCAAAAAGCTTAGCAGCTGTAAAAATAAACTGAATGACTTTTCCGTTTTGTACGCCTTGAGCGTTAGAATAAGTGAGCAATACTACTGAGGCAATTGCAATCATTTGAGCCCTGCTCACAACTAACCATCCAAGATCGAAAACGGTTGCGTTTAAACTTGGGAAAAATACCGCGGTATATTTTGCAAAAGCTACAGCCACAGCGGCGATGACGCCCGTTTGAATGACTGTAAAGACGGTCCAGCCATAAAGAAACGAGGCCATTTTACCGTATGCACGTTGGATATAGACATATTGGCCACCTGCATTGGGCATCATACCTGCGAGTTCACCGTAGCTCAGGGCGGCAAAAATAGTGATGAGCCCTGTGAGTATCCACAACACTAATAGCCAAGCAGGCGAACCGATATCGCGCAGCATAAGTGTCGAAACGATGAATATGCCAGAACCAATCATGGATCCCGACACAAGCAAAGTTGCGTCGAGAAGACCCAGTTTCTTTGGAGTTTGCTCAGCCATTAATCTTCTTCCGAAGCATTGACAATGGCGTCGTGTCCTTTTAAAGACTCTTCATAAGCATGGTCATTTAAATGGCTGTGCTTACGAGAATAAAGGAAATAGACGATGAGCCCTAGAGTCGACCAAATAATAAACGCCACCCAGGTATCAGGGCGCACGAAATACATAAGGCCAAAATTAAAGGTTGCACCTGCAATGGCCACAAACCAAACTGCTGGAGTTCTGAATGGGCGCTCTAAATCGGGTTGTTTGATGCGCATGATCAATACGGCAATTGAAATCATGGCAAATGCTAATAAGGTGCCCATTGAACACATCTCAGAAACTTTATCGATTGGGGTAACGGCTGCAACAATAGAAATGACGGCTCCTACCAAAATAGTACTTCTATATGGAGTTTTATAAGTTTCATGGACTTTGCCAAAAATATTGAAAGGCAACAAACCGTCTTTTGCCATCCCTAAGAAAATACGTGTTTGACCTAGCATCATCACAAGCATTACTGAAGTTAACCCTGCAACAGCAGCAATGGTAATCATGACCGTTGCCCAAGGCATCCCGACACCTTCAAACGCAGATGCGACTGGTGCTTTGATATCGAGTTGATTATATGGCACCATGCCGGTTAATACCAAAGAAACAACAATATATAAAACGGTACAAATGACCAAAGACATGATAATGGCAAAAGGAACATCTTTCTTAGGATTGATTGCCTCCCCTGCTTGGGTTGAAACCGCATCAAAACCGATGTAGGCAAAGAATACAATTGTGGCAGCTGTAACTACACCTGACCAACCGAATGAAGTAGAGCCGTCAGGATTGGTGACTGTTTCAGGAATAAAAGGCACATAGTTGTCTGTGTCTATAAAGAAGAAGCCTACAAAAATCACAAAGAGTACAACCGCGACTTTTAAGATGACGATGAGGTTATTGGTTTTTGCTGCTTCTTTGATGCCTTTAATCAGAATAGATGTAACAACCCAAGTAATTAAAAAGGCAGGAAGGTTAAAAGCAAAATCAGGGGCTGCAATTCCAGCCTGCTGCGCTTTTTCAGCGGCCGTTATGGGGTCATTCATGAGCCACATCGGTGGGTCAATGCCAAATTGGTGTAGTAATTTTTCAAAATAGCCACTCCAGGCCACAGCCACGGTGGTGGCACCCATCATATACTCCAAAATAAGGTTCCAGCCAATGATCCAAGCAAAAAGCTCACCCATTGTGCCATAGGAATAAGCATAAGCAGAGCCCTCAACAGGTAGAATTGATGAAAACTCAGCATAACACAAAGAAGCAAAAAGACAGCCTACACCAGCAATCACGAAAGACAAAGCCAAAGCAGGCCCAGCGTGGTCATGCGCCGCAATTCCTGTTAAGGTGAAAATTCCACCGCCAATAATTGCACCGATGCCTAATGAAGTCAAACCCCAACGACCTAAAACTCGGTTGAGGTCATTTTTTTTCATGTCTCTTTCAAAATGACTAACGGGTTTCTTACGCCAAACGCTCATAGTGTATAATTTTATTTAGTTAAAGATAATTTTTTCTAGTTTAAAAGCGCAAATGTTTCTTCTAAGGTATGCGGCTCATAGTTTAAAATGCTGCTGGCCTTATCCAAAATAAATCCTGTTCTAGGAGGTCTTTTAGCAGCCTGATTCAAGGTATTACTCTTGAGTCTGGTAATATGTTCTGTAGGAAGCTTGTAATAGGCTGCAACCCTCAAGACGATATCATAAATAGACAAAGTTTCTGGACCACTAATATGGAAAATCCCAGTTTGATCTAATTCGCAAATGCGCACACAAGCCCAAGCGAGATCAGCTGCCCAGGTTGGCGCTCTGAATTGATCGTCAACAATGTTTAATGGCTTTGCGGATTGCAAGGCTTCTTTTGCCCAAAGTATGAGATTGGAACGCGAAAGCTGTTCGCCTTGTCCGTAGACAATGATGGTTCTGACCACCGAATAATTTAACCCATTCACATCCTGAAGCAAGCGTTCAGCTTCGTATTTTGAACGCGCATAAACACTTAAAGGATGTGGTTGATCAGTTTCCTTGTATGGGCCCGCTTCGCCATCAAAAACAAAATCCGTGGAAAGCAATTGAAAGTGAGCGCCAATGACTTGACTTGCTTTGGCAAGCATATAAACCGCCTGTCGATTCACGAGGTCACAGGCTTCTGGTTGTTCTTCACAGGCGTCAACATTTGTCATGGCCGCCGTATGAATAATATGAGTAGGTAAATAGTGTTCTAGAACCGCCTTGATATTTGCTTCATCCGTAATATCTAAAGTGGCGTAATTGGCTTCAGGGCATTTGTTGTAGCGGTTTGCGCCACTAGACGTCGCTAAAAATTCAAGGCCTTTGGAAAGACATAAGTCAACGATTTTTTGGCCCAGCAAACCATTGCTGCCCGTAATAAGGATTCTCATAGGTCCCAGATTGAATGTTTGCGTTTTGCTTGAAATTTGAAATAATGTTTGTGCTCGAGAATCCAGGCCATGATCAGATAAAGCAGAACGGGCGAACCTAGTCCGATAAAACTCAAATAAATGAAGCCCAAACGTACCTTATTGGTGCGAATACCCAAACGGCGCGCCCACCATTCGCATACACCAAATGATTGTAATTCAAAGAAAAAAACAACTTTTTGTAGTAGCCTTCTCATCGCTCAAAAGAAAAGGCGTCTTGCGACGCCTTTAAGATTATAATCTTGGAAGTGGTTTAAACTTAGTGTATTCTGAATTTGGCGCTGGCGCAGTTGCAGGCTCAAAGGTCGTGCTTGTGATTTTGGCAGTAGTACGACGGTTGATGGTATGCAACATTTCAAACTTAGCTTTATCAGTGGTTTTGAACTGATTGATGTAATCTTCAGTAAGTACAACTGTCTGGCCATTTTCATCTACCCAAGTAGCTGGTTCAGCCTCACCACGACCAACTGGTCGGATTCTGCGAGGGTCAATGCCACATGTTTCAACTAAATGCTTGTAAACCGCTTTTGCTCTGTTTTCAGATAAAACTTGATTTCGTGCATCGCCACCACGTGCATCTGTGTGTGAGAATAAATCGATGGTAATGTTTGGATATTCTTTGAGCATGCTGTCAAGGAACTTTAAAGAGTCGAGAGACATACAAGTAGCATCGTTGATGAAAACCCATTGGTCAAAGACATAACGCACCTCAGGTGTACGGATAACGCCTACAGGTAATAATGGCATTTCGATAATGAAGCTTTGGCTTTGTTCCAAACCAACGGTTGAAAGTTTTGCGCCTTTTTTATCTTCATAGAAACCTTCTTTTTCAGCCTTAAGTGTATACTCTTTGCCTGCTAAGATGTAACGGCCTTTTTTGTCGGCGCGGTCTTTCCAGATGATTTTACCTTTCGCATCGGTAACGCCTTCCCATTGGGTGCCGTCACTAACCGTAACATAAACCTTAGCTCCTTCTAATTTCTTAGATTTTTTACCTGACTCATAAACAGTAACTCTGAGGTCAAATAAGTTTGGAGGAGTGTTGAAGCTCCAGATGTCTGGTGCATATTCTTGGTTGCTTGTAGTTTTGCGTTCTGAGGTAAAGAAACCAGATTTGCCATCGAAATCAGACATGGCGTAGTCGTTGCCTTCAGAGTTGAATGGGAAGCCCATGTTTTTAACGGCTGTCCATTTGTTAGCGCCTTCTTCTTTTTGAGCAACAAAGATGTCAAGCCCACCAATTCCTGGTAAGCCGTCTGAAGCAAAGTAGAGTTGACCATTCGGGCCAATTGAAGGGAATAGTTCGTTGCCAACTGTATTGAACATTGGACCCATGTTGTGTGGAACTGAATCCCAAGTTTTGTTTCTTTTGTCGTAGTTGACATACCATAAGTCGCGTCCACCAAAAGATTTTTCGCCTTTTCCGTTGTCTCTCATGTCAGAAGCAAAAATGAGCATTTGATCGTCTGGAGACAAACAAGGGTGCCCGACAGAAATGGTGTCTGAGGTAGTGAGTTTAATTTCTCTTGGGTCATCAAATTCATCTCCACTGTAGACGGCAGTCCAGATTTGACATCCTAGATCCATTTTTTCTGCGTTAGGGCAGCGTGTAAAGAAAATCGCTTTGCGTTTTGAATCAAAACAAGCAGAACCTTCGTTTTGAGTTGTATTGACAACACCTTTGGTGTCGAGGGATTTAACGTTAGTTGGGTTGCCATTTACATCGTATTCAGCAACGTAGAGGTCCATGTATTTTTCACCTGAAATTGGATCTCTTTTGGCGCCTGTACTTTCGTCTCTTGACGAACTAAAAACGATGACCTTTCCTTTCTTGTCCATGAAAGAAGGAGCCATATCCATTTGCTTGGTATTGATCTTTACCTCGGACTTCACGACTAGTTTTGAAGATTCAAAATCGTCAAAACCTTTGTATTTTTCACAAGCCATCATGACATCTGCTAATTCTTTGGCACGTGAATTTGGAGCAATTCTTTTGTATTCACGGTAACTTTTGAGTGCATTGTCGAAGTCTTTCATCATGCGCTGCATATCACCTTTGTAGTAATATACTTCAGGAACGACATCAAAGTACTTGAGCTCAATACACGTTCCGTACCACTCGTTGGCTTTGTCAAACATTTCAATTGCGCGATAAGATTCTGCAACTTTGAAAGCCATATCGCCTTTTTGACGGAGCGAGCCGCGAGAACCTAATTTTTTGTAAGCGTCTTGGCAAACATTAATGGCCTCAAAATAATTTCCAGAGTTAAAAACCTCATTGGCTTGGCGCACAAATTTTGGATCGGGCTGAGTTTGAGCAAAGCTTACCGACGCAGTAAATAATGTTAAAATTGCGGCAATGAATAGTTGTTTCATAAAGCGTAGTTTTAGCTTGGTTATACCAAGGAAAGCAAAAATAGAGAAATTTTATTTAAAATCCGAACAATAGGTTCTCCAGCGTTCTAACAAACGTTGAAAACCCGCAGGTAGCTCAGAATCAAACTCTAAATATTTTTTTGTGGATGGCTGAATGAAGCCGAGTGTCTTGGCATGTAGCGCTTGCCCTGGCAGTAAGTCAAAATTGTTGACCATGAATTTTTCATAGGCCGCAGATTTGGTGCCTTTTAAGATGCGATCACCACCATATTCCAAGTCATTGAAAAGTGGGTGCCCTATGTGTTGCATATGTGCCCTAATTTGATGCGTTCGGCCGGTTTCAAGCTTGCATTCAATCAAAGTAACATAACCAAAACGTTCCACAACCTTGTAATGTGTAATCGCTGGCTTCCCGTATTCACCATCTGGGAATACCGTCATGACCTTTCGATTTTTCAACGAACGGCCAATATGACCATGCACCGTTCCGTCGGCTTGCACATCGCCCCAAACCAAAGCTAAATAGCGTCTTTCAGTGGTGCGGTCATAAAATTGCTTGGCCAAATCATTAAGTGCAATTTCTGTTTTTGCAACCACCAAAAGGCCTGTTGTGTGCTTATCGATTCTATGGACTAAACCTGGCCTGCCGAAGTAGTCTTTGGGCCTGGTCGGTAAGTTGTCAAAATGATAAACGAGGGCATTGACCATTGTACCACTGTAGTTTCCGTAGCCAGGATGTACAACCATATTGGCTGGTTTATTGACCACCAAACAGTCGGCATCTTCATAAACGATTTCAAGTGGGATATCTTGAGCAATGAGTTCAATTTCTCTAACCGGATAAGGCAGTACAATTGCGATGTCGTCGCCTGGTTTAACGCGGTAATTTTGTTTAACTGCTTGTCCGTTGACATGGATGTTGCCGTTTTTCGCTGCGATTTGGATTTTATTTCTGGAGGTATCCGCCATGCGGTCCATCAAGAATTTATCTATGCGAACTACTTCCTGTCCTGGGTCTGCTTTGAATCGGTGGTGTTCAAAAAGATCTGCTTCGGCTTCCTCTAATTCGAGGTCGGGTTGTTGGGCATCAGTCATCATCGGACCACAAGTTTGAGAGGGGCTAAGTTTGTCCCTAAGCAGTTCAACATATATATGCCGTCTGTCAGTGCTTCGGTATCAATTAATAAGCCATTGGCTTGCCCCACAACTTGACCTTGCAAATTGATGATCTGTATGATATGATTTTCGAATTGTTGAGGTACAACCACATGGACTTCCCCAGAACTAGGATTAGGATAACAACTCCAAGTGGGTATTTCTGAAAGTGGTGTGTCGATGCCCAAACTCGCATCTAGGGCAGTTGAAAAAATGGGTCTGAGCATGGCTGAACCTTCAAATGGTGAAGTGTACCAAGTAAAGCCGCCATCTACGCTATATTGAACTTTGTCCGAATGGTCGATGTTGCGATCGAGGCCCAAGTTGAGGCGCTCTTGATCGAGTTGCCTCCAACCGATAAAAAATGAAGAAGGCACACTTACTTTTTGGGTGTCTGTGAAGTAGTAATTGACAAAAACGTTTCTGTCGTTGCCGTAAATGGGCGAACGCGGGAAGAAAACGTCGTCTTCGTATAGCAATTGGCCAGGATGACCATTTTCATTGGACCAAACACTAAGCAAGAAAAGTTTTGAGCTAACGTCTGTGACCGAAGGAACAAAATGAAAAGCCACCCCTAGAAGGGAATCTGGTTCGTATGCATCAAATTGAATTGCCAATCTGGCTTGGGTTCCGGTAGGGCCAAAAGCAGCTTCTGCGCTGCCGTCGTCATAGCTGTAATAATTTGAAAAGCCTTGGTAAAACCCTGTGGTATCATTCAAAGCGAGATTTGGGAACTGCGCTGCAATAGTGCCTTTGACTCTAAAGGCCTGCTCATCGCCTGAAAAATTATTTGCGAAGGGGATGGGCGTCATGTCATGAGCCGAATTATAGGTTGTTTGGGGCGCATAGTTGAGCTCTCCATTAGATAAAATAAAACCAGGCAGACCACCCGCGCCTGCTACATTGCCGTTGTAGCTGTAGCTGATTTGACCCGCTGTACTATTATTTTCAGCATTCGCACTTCCGTTATGAATGGTTACCGATACGGCATCAGACATGCGATTGGTTGTGCTGGCCTTGTAGTGATCCCATGGAACTGAAGTGTAAGTATCTAGCAAAGTGTTCAATGGGTATACCCATGCAAAATCTTTGAAAAGCGTGTCAGCGATATCGGATTGCGCGCGCAAATGGACGTAATCAATGTGAAAATGGTCTAGAGAACCCGACAAAGCACCGTAGTTTCTGAATCGGAACTGAAAACCCTTTTCAAAAAATTGAGCATTAAGGACTGGAATATGCACCACCTCAAAGGGCTGAAGGGTATCACCGGACATAGACCATATCCAAATCCATTGGTCAAGGTCTTTGGCGTAGAATTCGAGGATAAGTGAGTCTGTAGCTTCAGGAACATCTCCATAACCTTGTGGTTGGACTAAAAATGAAAAATACAAGGAATCTGTGGCTGTGTATGGACTTAAATCGAGTGGTTTGGAATGCAAGTAATCGGCTGTATTCGTAAGAGAAGAACCGATTGCATAAGGGTAGCCGTCTTCGTCTAGGCCGTCAAAGGTAACAACACCCAGAGATCTTGGGTCAACCGCATATCGGTCGTTGCGATAGGCGTAGTTATCTAACCAAAGTGCACTAGGATCGTTGAGCGTCGCAAAAAATATAGTGGCTTGGTCTTGTATAAAACTTGGATTTTGGACCCAAACCGTATCTGGTGTGTCTGGGATACCGATGGTGTCATAAATATAATATGGAGGGTAAAGATTTAAGGTGCTATATACGATAGGAAAAGCGCTGAAATCTCCAACTTTTACGGCAATTGTCGGGAAAATTGAATCGGTAAAAGTACTAGTACTTACGTCGTAAGTTCGGCGGAAAGTTGCTTGATCTGTAAATGCAGCCGTACTCGCTAAAGGCTGAAGATTTTGAGGATTTAACAACTGATAAAAAACCTGCTGCGTAAGGCCAGGGGCATTATAATCCTCTACATATTTCTGAAACTTATCCGAGGAAAATTCATCAAAAAAAGGCAGTGACAGGGTGTCTGGAGTGAAGAAAAATGTGCTGTCGATTTGGTTGCCGGTACTTTTGAGTTGTTGGACACCTGCAGTCAAATGAAAATTCCGCATGATGGGGCCCACTTCTAAACCTTGAGCGATTGAAAGTGACCCTAAAATGATGAATAAGAAAGCTATTTTAAAGCGCATAATTATGGGTTTTGTCCGTCTCCACCTTTTTGCATGGATAAGATAAATTGAGTGGATTTAAAAACGGTAGTTCCTTCAATATATTCTGGAGACTGCGAAAAAATCCTGGCGCTGGAAGAATCTTGGCTATTGAGACAGTCAGGACAGATAAAAGAATAACTACTCACACCCAAAGTGTCAAATATGTATCCTGCCTCAGACATTGTTAAGCCAATCAGGTTTGGTAATGGAATCGGTTCACCTTCGTCATTTTGCCCAACAATTAAAGTCACTACAGCACCAATTGGCAAACGCTCGCCTTCTTTGATTCGGCGTCCTTTATAGCGCTGGTCTAGTACCGAACCATTGGCCTCTGCTGTTGGTTTATATTGAATCATGAAACGCAAGCCACGTTGTTCAAGGATACTTTGAGCAAATTGAATTTGTTTATGGAATAAACTTGGCATTTCGACAAGTTGTGTTCTTTTCGAAAGCCTCAAACCAATGATGCGTCCTGATTTGACGTAAACCCAGGAACTTGAAGTTGGCTCAACTAATTGCTCAATTACAGTGCCTTCAGGCAAGCTTGGGTCGTAAATGCTATCTAGAATCTGATAGGTTAACTCTAGCTCTTCGATTTTGTTTTTAGCAGACTCGCCAGACATACCTACAAAATTCGGCACACGTATTTTTTGACCGTGATTGGTAGCAAAATCTAGGTAAAGAATGGTTCCAAAGACCACTACTAAATAGAATAAAATGACCAAGCCAAAATGTTTCCAAAACAACTTTGTGCGAATGAATGGAATCGCTAACCGGAGGATGTTTTTAATCTTGTCTAACATGGTTTGATAAGAATGAATGTACAAAGATGCTTAGAAATTCGGAGAAAGTGCATGCGAGCTAAAGAAGTCTTCGATGAACTGCACTGCTTCGTCAATGTCATCTGTTATTTTGAAAAGGGATAAATCTGCTGGCGAAATATAGTGCTCAGTGAGCATAGTTTGCTCGATCCAATCAAAAAGTCCTTTCCAATAAGCAACACCAAATAAAACGATTGGTCGTTTGGCAATTTTTTTTGTTTGGATTAAAGTCACTGCCTCAAAAAACTCATCGAGCGTACCAAAACCTCCGGGCATGATCACAAATGCCTGAGAATATTTGACAAAAATTACTTTGCGCACAAAGAAATAATCGAATTCAAGAAAATGATCGCGATCAATGTATTGATTATGGAATTGTTCAAACGGCAAATCGATATTTAGCCCCACCGAAACGCCTCCGCCCTGCTTGGCTCCTTTATTACCAGCTTCCATAATTCCTGGGCCGCCACCCGTGATGATACCATAACCAACGGCTGCTAAACGTTCACCTAGTTCAACCGCTTTCTGGTAATAGGGATGATTGGCTTTGGTGCGCGCTGAACCAAAAATAGCTACACACGGCCCTGCTTTGGCCATTTTATCGTAGGCCTCTACAAATTCAGCCATGATCTTAAAAATAGACCAACTGTCGTTGCTTTTTATTTCAGACCAATCTTTGCGGTAAGCGTCCATCCTGAATTATTTTTGAATCTTGACCTCCAATAATTTTGGCCAATATTTTCCGGTTAAGTAGAGCTTTTTCGATTTCGCCTCCCAGGCAATTCCATTCAGGACTTCGCCATTTCCGCGGCCTTCATTGACAATTTTTGACGCATCAATTAGCGCAATAACTCGCCCAAGAACTGGTTCAATAACCGCAATGTAGTTTGTGGAGTAAATGTTGGCGTAGATGTAGCCCTCTATAAATTCTAGTTCGTTGAGCTGTGGAACAGGTCCTTCGTTGGTATATGCTTCTATTGTTCGGGTAATCTCAAAAGTTTTGGGATCTCGAAAGGTAATTCGTTCAGTACCGTCAGACATGATGAGTTCTTGACCATCTGTACAAAGCCCCCACCCTTCACCAACATAAGCAAATTCTTTTTTAAGTGCCAAAGACTTTGCGTCGTAGACGAAACACTGCTGGTTTTTCCAGGTCAACTGAAATAGCTCCCCATTTAAAATTGTAATTCCTTCTCCAAACTTACTGGCGTCTAGCCCGACCTTAGCAGGTTTTGTTCCGTTGTTAATTGGCTGACCCGTAGTTAAATTCATTTGAGCAACCAAAGAACTGCCATCTTGGTTGGGGTCACCTGTACTTTCGTAAAGTTGCCCCTCTAAAAATGTCAATCCTTGGGTATAGTATTGTGTATTGTGTGGATAAGTTTTGACACTACTTACTGACCATCGTTCGGGTTTTAGGTCGGATAATATGCGCAGATTTCTTTGTTCAGAGTAGGCCTGGCCATCTTTATCTTTTGTTTCAAGATTGAATAAAT
>JBEDCS010000031.1:0-15809 GCA_041176605.1 Bacteroidota bacterium | reverse complement strand
CCGGTGTATCGAGGAAGGTCATTTTGCGACCATCTTTGAGCGTTACAGAATAAGCCCCGATGTGCTGCGTGATCCCGCCCGCTTCTCCTTCAGTCACGTTCGCATTACGAATGCGGTCAAGAAGGGAAGTCTTACCGTGGTCAACGTGACCCATGACGGTAATAATTGGTGGGCGTGCAATGAGGTCTTCTGGTTGGTCTTCAATAACCGTAATGGCATCTTGAAGTTCAGCACTGATAAATTCGGTTTCAAAACCAAACTCATCTGCTACGATTTGAATGGTTTCTGCATCCAACCTTTGGTTGATCGATGCAAAAATACCTAGTGACATACAAACAGAGATGACCTGTGTTGGTTGGATATTCATCATAGACGCCAACTCAGAAACAGTCACGAACTCTGTGAGTTTGAGTGTTTTTTCTTCGAGCTCAGCCATCGCCATTTCTTCTTGGCGGCGCTGTGCATAGTTATCGCGTTTTTGGCGACGGTTTTTGGATGCCTTAGACTTTCCTCCTTGATTAGAGAGACGCGCTAGCGTTTCTTTGATTTCTTTTTGAATGTCTTGTTCAGAAATCTCGGCCTTTTCAGTTTTTGGGCGTGCTTGGTTGTTACCACCAGTGTTGTTAGTGGAATTATTACCCGGCTCCACTTTTTTAATACGTTTGCGCTTGCGTTTAGAATTAGCGTCGTCAGAAGTGGAAGCAACAGGCGTGCGAGGGCGCTCAACTGGCAGCTCAATTTTACCGAGTACGGTTGGGCCAGATAGTGTTTGACGCGCTACACGAATGGTTTCAATTTCTGCTGGTGCAGCTGGTGCTTCAGGTGCAGCAGGTGTTTCTTGAACTGCAGCAGCAGGTGCTTCAGCAGCAGGTGCCGCTTCAACCACTGGAGTAGTAGCCACCTTAGGCTCTTCTTTGATTGGTGCTTTTGCTGCAGCGCTATCTTTCTTTTTGTCTGGGCGCGTGCGTTGGTTGATGGCATCAAGATCGATTTTTCCAACAACGTTCACTTTGTTTTCAGTAGCACTTGGCTCTGCTTCAGTTCCTTGTGGCTCTGTAACAGGTGTTTCGACAACAGGAGCAGGTGCAACTGGTGTTTCGTTCAGTACTTGACGCTTGATTTCTTCGAGGTTAATTTCCTCTTCATCTTCGTCTTCTTGAACAGGTTGAGCTATTGTTTCTTCTTGCGGCTTGTCTTTTATTGA
The DNA here is from genome assembly GCA_041176605.1 of Bacteroidota bacterium. Classification (GTDB taxonomy): domain Bacteria; phylum Bacteroidota; class Bacteroidia; order Flavobacteriales_D; family Crocinitomicaceae; genus UBA952. The sequence goes on along the minus strand of JBEDCS010000031.1, from coordinate 14,605 downwards.
TAAAGACTCGCGTTTTTCGCGACGCAAAGCAGCTTTAGACTGCTCTTTCATGTTTTGGTCAGCAGCAAATTCTTGGCAAAGAATGTCAAAGTGCTCTTGCTCCAAACGTGCTGTTGGGCTCGCATCAATAACTATTCCTTTTGAACCTAAGAACTCGACAATTGTCGGAATTCCTACATTCAATTCTCCTGCTGCTTTTCCTAAACGAATCGGTTTTCCCGCCATAATCTATTATTGCGCTCCTAATTGGTATTAAAGTTATTCAAATTCTGCTTGTAAAATACGGAACACCTCTTCGATTGTCTCTTTTTCGAGGTCAGTGCGTGATACAAGGTCTTCTTTGCTGATCTCAAGAACTGACTTAGCGGTATCGCAGCCAATTGCCTTGAGTTCATCGATAATCCAGCTATCGATTTCATCTGCAAATTCTTCGAGGTCGACGTCTTCGATGTCCACTTCACCATCGCGGTAAACATCAATTTCAAAACCACAGAGCTTTCCGGCTAGTTTGATGTTGTTACCACCTTTACCAATTGCCAATGACACTTGATCTGGTTTGAGATACACTTTGACACGTTTGTCATCTTCTAAAATTTCAATAGATGTAATTTTTGCAGGTGACAAAGCGCGTTGAATGAGCAACTGTTGGTTGCTTGTATAGTTGATAACGTCTATGTTTTCGTTGCGTAATTCACGTACAATTCCGTGAATTCTTGAACCTTTCATGCCGACACAAGCACCAACTGGATCGATGCGGTCATCGTATGATTCAACGGCAACTTTGGCGCGTTCTCCTGGTTCACGAACAATTTTCTTGATGGTAATAAGGCCGTCAAAAACTTCTGGGACTTCGAGCTCAAATAAGCGCTCTAGGAACTCAGGGGCAGTACGAGAAAGGATAATAACTGGTGTGCTGTTGCGCATGTCTACTTTCGCTACAACTGCACGAACGGATTCGCCTTTTTTGAAGAAATCTGATGGGATTTGTTCTGATTTTGGCAAAATAAGCTCGTTGTTGTCGTCGTCCATGATGAGGATTTCTTTCTTCCAAACTTGGTAGACCTCACCAGTAACGATTTCACCAATACGCTCTTTGTATTTGTTGTAAAGTTGGTCTTTCTCAAGCTCCATGATGCGCGAGATGAGATTTTGACGCAAAGCCAAAACATTGCGGCGACCAAAATCGGCAAACTTAAATTCTTCGGTTACTTCTTCACCGATTTCGAAGTCAGGCTCAATTTTGATGGCATCAGAGTAGGCGATCTCTGTATTTGGATCTTCTACCTCGCCGTCGCCAACGATTTCTTTGTTCAAGAAAATTTGAACATCGCCTTTGTCAATGTTGACAACGATATCGATGTGCTCATCTGTGTTGAACTTCTTTTTGAGCATCGCACGGAAGACATCTTCCAATACGTGTTGCATCGTTTGTTTGTCAATGTTTTTAAGTTCTTTGAACTCCGAAAATGAGTCAACAAGTTCCAAACTGTTCATGGTGCTTATTTAAAGGATATTACAATTTTTGCTTCTTTTATTTGGTCGTAGGGTAATTCAATAAATTCTTCTACCCATACTTTTTTCTTTTTTTCTTCGTCGCGGCGTTGGATGCGTTGTTTGAACACGAGGTTGTCATCAGCCATTTTAACTAATTCAGCTTCAAATTTTTCACCTTCTAACGGTTGAACTTTGAAACTACGACCTACATTTTTTGCAAACTGATTGATGTGGCGAATAGGCTGATCAAGGCCTGCAGAAGATACATGCAATTCGAAGTCTGTTTGTTCGCGGTCGAGGTTGTGCTCAATATTACGAGATACCGCCATGCAGTCGCTCACGCTGACACCACCTTTTAGTTTATCTAACTCAACATTGATCACGTTTTTAGGCGAAATGCGGAGGTCAACAACGTAAAGACCGTTGTCTAATTCAGCGATGCGTTCAGCAATTAAGGATTCTATGTATTTGCGGTCTAACATGTACTTATGTTTGTGGAAAAAAAGAGGGGACTTTCGTCCCCTCGTTCTAACCATCTTCAAATGTGGTACAAATATAGGCACTTTTTTCTATTCCACCAAATCCTAATCTTATCTTTGCGCTATGCTAGTAGAAATCAACGATAAAATTGTATCCACACAAATCTTTGATAAACAATTTGTATGTGACCTAACTGCCTGCAAAGGTGCCTGTTGTATCGAAGGTGATGGCGGGGCCCCCGTTACCAAAGAAGAAGTTCAAATCATTGAGCAAAATTTGGAATATATCAAACCCTACATGCGTCCTGAAGGCATCGCAGCAATTGAAGAGAACGGTGTTGTTTATCACGACGAAGATTTTGAACCTGCTACTACATTAGTGAATGGCAAGGAATGTGCTTTTGTCTACTTTGACAAAAGCAATACAGCGAAGTGCGCAATAGAAAAAGCACAACGCGACGGTAAAATTGACTTCATCAAACCTATTTCGTGTCATCTCTACCCGATCCGAACGAAACAATTCGCAGAATACACTGCGCTTAACTATGAAAAATGGGATATCTGTGAACCGGCATGTGCTTGCGGCGAGAAACTCGATGTTCCAGTTTTTAAATTTCTAAAGGAACCTCTGATTAGAGCTTTTGGCCCTGAATTTTATCAAGAATTGGAAATTGTTTCTAAAGAATTGAATGAACAATAAAAAAGGCCCGAAAAATTTCGGGCCTTTTTTGTAGTTCGTTTATAGCAATCTATTAATGCTCTTCTTCACCTTCTTCAAGTGGCGTTGTTTGCGGGATAAAATCGTCGCTAGCGCCTGGCTTGGAGTAGTCGTATGGCCAACGGTGAACTACTGGTAATGCACCATGCCAGTTGCCGTGAATGCGCTCAACTGGTGTTGTCCATTCAAGCGTGTTGGATCTCCATGGGTTTTGTGGAGCTGCCGGGCCTCTAAAAATACTATAGAAGAAATTGAATAAGAATAATACTTGACCAATCGCCGCAATAATTGCGAAAATGGTAATGATTTCATTGAGGTCAACCATGAGTTCAAAAGAACCTTTGTCAAACTCGTTGTAAACAGAGTAGTCATAGTAACGGCGCGGAGCACCTGCCAAACCTACAAAGTGCATTGGGAAGAATACACCGTAAGCTCCAATAAGGGTTACCCAGAAGTGTGCATAGCCCAAACGTGTATTCAACATGCGTCCGAACATTTTAGGAAACCAATGGTAAACACCGGCAAACATTCCGAATACGGCAGACATACCCATTACAATATGGAAGTGAGCTACAACGAAATAAGTATCGTGTAACATGATGTCTAGTGCGGAGTCAGCAAGGATAATACCCGTTACACCACCTGTGATGAACGTGGAAACAAGACCAATTGCAAACAACATAGCTGGTGTGAGTACTAAAGATCCTTTCCAAAGCGTGGTAAGGTAGTTGAACACCTTAACAGCTGAAGGAATCGCAATCAAGAGCGTCGTAAATACGAACACACTGCCTAAGAATGGGTTCATGCCCGTTACAAACATGTGGTGACCCCATACGATAAAGGAGAGGAAACCAATGGCAAGGATTGAACCGATCATGGCTTTGTAACCAAAGATAGGCTTGCGTGAATTTGTAGCGATGATTTCAGAAGATAAACCTAGCGCTGGTAATAATACGATGTATACCTCAGGGTGACCCAAGAACCAGAACAAGTGTTGGTATAGAATTGGTGAACCACCGTGGTTGGTCAACATTTCACCACCAACGATGATGTCAGAAAGGTAGAACGATGTACCCATTAAACGGTCCATGATCAATAACAATGCAGCTGACAACAATACTGGGAAGGAAAGAACACCTAAGATAGCTGTTACGAAAAACGCCCAAATTGTCAAAGGCATGCGTGACATAGTCATCCCTTGTGTACGCAAGTTGATAATCGTTACAATATAGTTCAAAGATCCGAGTAATGAAGATGCAATGAAGATCGCCATGGAGAACAACCAAAGCGTCATACCAAGACCTGAACCTGATACTGCTTGTGGAAGTGCAGATAAAGGTGGGTAGACCGTCCAACCAGCCATTGCAGGACCTGATTCAATGAACAAAGACACCAACATGATGATTGAAGACAAAGCAAACAACCAATAAGAAAGCATGTTCATGAAGCCAGAAGCCATATCTCGGGCACCTAATTGCAATGGAATCAGGATATTTGAGAATGTACCTGACAAACCTCCGGTCAATAAGAAGAATACCATGATGGTACCATGGATAGTCACCAAACCTAAATACATGTCTTCTTTCAAGACACCGTTTGGAGCCCATTTCTCGCCGAGGAAGAAATTAAGGAAATCTGAACTTTCTCCTGGCCAAGCCAACTGAATACGAAAAAGAATAGATAACATCATCGCTACAAGACCCATGAAAACAGCAGTCATTAAAAACTGCTTTCCGATCATTTTGTGATCTTGAGAGAAGATGTATTTAGAGACAAAATGCTCCTCATGATGGTGGTGATCCTCATGATGTCCGTGTGCGTGTGCGTCGTGTGAAGCCATCTTTTATTTTTTTATCGTTGTAAATTAATTCATCGTTACTGCTGTAGTATCTGCTGCTGCTGGTGCGGCTGGAGCTGCTGCTACAGGAAAATATTGATCTTTGAAAGTTTGTTTTTTCTTGCCATCCATCCACTTATTGTAAGCAGATTTATCAAGAACAACAACTACCATTTTCATTTTGTAGTGAGCGCCGCCACAAATTTTGTTACACATTAAGATGTAATTGAATGCTGCATCGTTTTTCTCTATGCGCATTTCGGCTGTGGTTTTGTTCGGGGTAAATTTCATGCGCGTTGACATTCCTGGAACGGCATTCATTTGCGCCCTGAAATGCGGGAAATACGCAGAGTGAATAACGTCTTTTGCACGCAATGCAATTTCGTATTCTTGGCCCTCACAGAGGTAAAGCGTGTCTTTTTGAATGATGTCGTCCCATGCTGAAGCATCGAGCTTCTTGTTATGGTTTTCTTTCATTTGCGTTAAGAAACGATACAAACGCTCTTTCCTTGATAAATCTGTGCGCAGAACAGCAACTGTAGAGTCACTTAATACGGTATCGCGGTTGTTGAGTAATTTCTGAAGATCATGAATACCATTCGCTCCTTTCAACATATTGTTCAATGAAGAATCAATGGTGTTAGAAGTCAAGAGGGCTAGTTCGTTGTTGTCTAGGGTTAGTTTGTAGTCATACAAACCGAGTGTGTTGTCTGCACCAGAATAACGGGCAGTCCAGTCAAATTGCTTTGAAAACAATTCAATTTTAACAGCCTCTGGCTTTGACGGACCTGAAAGATGACCCCAAGTTTGCAGACCCAAGATGATGATTACGGCCAATACAATTGCCGGAACAACTGTCCACAACATCTCCAATTTGTTGTTGTGTGGGTAATAGAATGCCGGAACACCTGGTTTTCTTACGTATCTCCAAGTAAAGAAGAAAAGCAAAAAGTTGGTGAAAAAGAAAATCGCAATAACTAAAACAAAGTTCAAATTTAACAACCAATCCATCTCTTCACCTTCAATAGAGGCAGCTGAGCCGCGACCTGTCCAGCCATAGGCAGACATGAGGTAAATGAAGAAAACAAACAACGCGATCATGAAGCCAAACATCATGCGTGCGTTAAGGGTGTTATCACGATTTGAAATTTCATGCTCTTCGTTCTTGCGAAGTTTTGAGGAAATTTCATAGACGCGCACGAGTTGTGCGATGGCGATGGCGCCTAAAACAATGACAAGTAAAACTATCAATTTATTTTCCATGACTTATAGATAATGTCTTGTTAGATTAAATTTCGTGGTGATTAGATTCATCCAGGAATGGGTGATTAACTGGCGTAAGTGGCGCTTTGCTGAGGTTGCGTAAAATCACGAAGATAAATACACCTGCCATCAACATAGCCATTCCGATTTCTAATGCTCCAATATTTGCGTTTTGACCCATAGCGCCAGCAGAAACCATGATGTAAACATCGAGCCAGTGACCTGCTAAGATGGTTAAACCAACTGCTGTAAGAATACCTGCGTTTCTTTTGGCATCGCGAGACATCAAAATCAACATTGGGAATGCAAAGTTAATGATGAACATCCCGAAGTATAAAAACTTGAAGTGAGCAATTCTGGTTTGGAAATAGATGACCTCTTCACCGATGTTTGCGTACCAAATAAGCATGAATTGTGAAAACCACATATAAGACCAAAGGAATGAAGTTGCGAACGTCCATTTACCGAGGTCATGGATGTGAGAATCGTTTACTTTCTCTAGGTGACCTAACTTTTTAAGATAAAGGGTAGTCAAGACAAGTACAACCATCGTTGAACACCACATGCCGGCAAAAGTGTACCAACCAAATAAGGTAGAGAACCAGTGTACGTCGATTGACATGATCCAGTCCCAAGCTGAAGTAGAACTAAAAACAGCAAAGAAAACCAAGAATAATGCACCGCGCTTGTAGTTCTTGAAGTGAAGTTCAGTACCACCTACTTTATCTTCTTCAAGTGAACGGCGTTTGAAACCTCTCCAGAATAAGAAATACGTAGTGAAGTAAGCGATTGTACGAATCCAGAAGAATACAGGATTGAGGTAAGCCGCTTTGTGACGCACCATTTCATCGTGTGCTTGTACTTCTGGGTCCATCCAAGAATAGATGTGTGCGCCGTCTGCCAAAGTAATGACTAAAAGAACTACACCTAAAATAGCCATACCTACTGGTAAGAAACCTGCTACTGCTTCAATAACGCGTTTGACAGCTGCATACCAACCTGTCTCGGTAGCATATTTAAGCGCCAAGAAGAAAAGTGCTCCTAAACCGAGGGCAAAGAAGAAGAAACCGCTGATAAGGGCTGAAGCCATGAAGCGGGTAAAGAAATGATGATCACCCGCGGCAATAGCGGCACCAATTATTGTGAGTAACAAACCAACTCCCATGAGTCCGAATGCTACATTTTTCGCTTTTTTGGTTATTTGAAATTCCATTGCTCTGTTGATTATTTCGCGTTAGTGGTGTCTGAAACGGTTGCTCCTACAGCTGCACCTGTGGCATCGAATTTACCGTAGTTGGCATCCTGTAAGCGGTGGATGTAATGAATGATTGTCCAGATTTCTTTCTTGTTCAAGATAGAACCATGTGCACCCATCATTCCTTTACCGTAATAAATAGAGTAGAACATCTGGCCCTCAGTTGCTGCAATACCAACATAGTTTGGTACACCAGAGTAAGCGCCACTTGCCACCATTGAACCATTACCATCTCCTTTTTCACCGTGACAGTGCTGACACATCGCTGTAAAGAGTTCTTTACCTTTTGTGATAATAGCCTCTGCATTGCTGGCGTTGATCAATAATGGGTTTTTGTCTGCTACAGCCAAAGTATACTCATCAGCTGTAGAGTAATCCCAACCGTAAAGACCGTGAGTTTCACGGAAAGCTACGTTAGGCTTACGGAAGTAAGGCAACATCAATTTAACCTCAGTTGAATCTGTTCCGTAATAAGGAATGGTATTGCGAGGAGGAGTCATTGCAGATAAACGCGCTTTTTTCGTTTCGTCAATTCTGCCACGAACTTCTCCGTAGTCTACGTAAGTTTCAATACCTGGTGTGCGGTACATGTCTGGCGCATATTCCAACCCTGGGCTGTCTGCATTAGACACACAAGAGTTCAAAAGCAATGACAGTGTCAAGGCTGCTCCACTAAATGCTGTGTAAACGATCTTTTTCATGTGACCCTGTACTTATTTAATTTCTTTTTTATCGAGTTCGAGGTAACCGATTTCTTGCAACATGCCGTCAAGCTCTGCTTCAGTTACATTATGATTCTCGCTCAAACGAATTTCCATTACGAATTTGTCGTCTGTGGTGCGCGGATCAGGATTTTGAGCGGGCATACCAGGCAATGTTTTGTTGCGCAATAGGTAAGTGATGGCCATACCGTGTGCGGCACACATAACCGTAAACTCAAAAGAAATTGGAACAAAAGCCAACATGTTTTCTAAGTAAGAAAAGTTAGGCTTACCACCAATGTTCATTGGCCAGTCAACAACCATAAAGAAACGCATTCCGATGGTAGCTAATGTAAGACCAATTAGACCATACAAGAAAGCCATGATTCCGAGACGGGTATTCTTGATACCAATAATTGGATCGATACCGTGAATAGGGAACGGAGAAAAAACCTCTGAGATTTTTACACCTTTTGAGACGAGCTGTTTAGCGCTGTGCTTGAGCACTTCGTCGTCATCATACATTACGTATAGAACTTTATCTGACATAGCCTTTGCTTAATGATGTTTGTGATAATCTGGTGATTCTTTGTAAGACTGACCCGAACCCTTAAGGATCGTTTTGACTTCATTGAGTGCCAATACTGGGAAGTAACGGGCAAACAATAAGAAGAATACGAAGAACAAACCGATAGTACCTAAATAAACTGCGATATCAATGTGACTTGGGAAGTGCATACTCCAGGCAGCTGGAATGTAGTCACGGTGGATAGAAGTAACGATAATTACGTAACGCTCAAACCACATACCGATGTTTACTACGATAGAAATAAAGAATGTAAACAACAAGCTACGACGCAAGCGACGGATCCACATCAACTGCGGAGATATTACGTTACAAGTCATCATGGACCAATAAGCCCACCAGTAAGGACCAGTAGCACGGTTAATGAATGCATAAGATTCGTATTCAACACCAGAGTACCAAGAGATGAATAATTCAGTGATATAGGCCGTACCTACGATAGATCCGGTAACCATGATCACGATGTTCATGTATTCTACGTGCTTTGTGTGGATGTAAGCCTCAAGACCCATTGCCTTACGCATGATGAGCAAGAGTGTTTGTACCATGGCGAAGCCAGAGAATACGGCACCTGCTACGAAGTAAGGAGGGAAAATGGTGGTGTGCCATCCTGGAATTACCGAAGTAGCAAAGTCAAAAGATACGATGGAGTGAACCGAGAATACAAGTGGTGTAGCCAAACCTGCCAAAACCAATGAAACGAGTTCAAAACGATTCCAGTGCTTTGCACGACCAGACCAACCAAATGAAAGGATGCTGTACATCTTTTTGGCCAATGGTTTTTTAGCGCGGTCACGGATGGTTGCGAAGTCAGGAATAAGACCGATGTACCAAAACACGAGTGATACAGAAAGGTAAGTCGAAATCGCGAAAACGTCCCAGAGGAGCGGAGAGTTAAAGTTTACCCACAAAGAACCAAATTGGTTTGGAATAGGCATTACCCAGTATCCGACCCATAAACGACCCATGTGAATAAGCGGGAATGTACCTGCCATAAATACGGCAAAGATGGTCATGGCTTCCGCTGAACGGTTGATCGCCATACGCCATTTTTGACGGAACAATAAAAGTACGGCTGAGATAAGTGTACCGGCGTGACCAATACCTACCCACCAAACGAAGTTGGTGATATCCCATGCCCAACCAATTGTTTTGTTCAGACCCCAGACGCCGATACCAGTACCTAAGAGATACATGATACTGCCGACTCCGTATAAACCAATAACTAGGGCGATTCCGAAGAGGATATACCACATTTTTGGCGCCTTGTCCTCAATTGGACGACATACATCTTCTGTTACGTCATGATAGGTCTTGTGACCTAAGATGAGGGGCTCTCTGATTGCTGCTTCCTTTTGCATTGCAGTAGTTTAATTGAATGATTAATGATGAGCTTCTTCTACTTGTTGAATTTGATCGAGCAAAGAATTGTCTTCGTTGCGCACCTTCACTTGGTACCAAACATTTGGCTTCACACCTACTTCTTCTAGCGCTTGGTAAGCACGGATACCTTCTGACTTCTCACGAATCATTGATTTGAGGTCATTCCAGTCACCGACTACGATAGCGTTTGTAGGACAAGCATCAGAACAAGCTGTAGCGAATTCGCCATCAGCGATAACTCTTGCTTCTTTCTTTGCAACCAATTTAGTCGCTTGGATACGTTGCACACAAAGTGAACATTTCTCCATGACACCACGTGTACGAACAGTAACGTCTGGGTTGAGTACCATGCGTCCGAGGTCATCTTGAGCAGGGTTCACTTCTGTAAACTTCTTGTAAGAAGGATAGTTGAACCAGTTGAAACGACGTACTTTGTACGGGCAGTTGTTTGCACAGTAGCGTGTACCGATACAACGGTTGTAAGCCATTTGGTTCAAACCTTCGTTAGAGTGCGTTGTTGCAGCTACCGGACATACTGTTTCACAAGGAGCGTGATTACAGTGATGACACATCAATGGCATGTGAACCACAGAAGGGTTCAAGGCAGCGATTTCTGCGTTATCGTAGCTGAATGTTTCTTTGTCTTTTTTAGCACCAACCGCAGCCTCTTCGTCAGAAGCAAAATAACGGTCAATGCGCAACCAATGCATCTCGCGACCGCGACGTACTTCGTCTTTACCTACAACAGGAACGTTGTTTTCAGACTGACACGCGATCAAACAAGAACCACAACCAATACATGAAGAAAGGTCAATGGAGATACCCCAACGGTGACCTATTTTTTCTACTGGATGAGCAGCCCAGAGGTCAAACTCTGATATTGGCGCTTCAACGTGATTACCGTGTTTGTCAAGCTTCTGAAGTTTGTGTCCTTCGTTGTAAGCATCTTTTTCACGGTTCTTGAAAATAGAAAGTGTGGTTTCGCGGACAATGGAGTCACGACCCATCACGGTGTGGTGAATTTGTGTTGCTGCAATTGGATAAGTACCTTCAACTGGGCTTACGGTAGCACTTGCTACGTAAGAAATGGTTGAAGCGGCAGAAAGCAAAGCAAACACGTTAGCACCGATTGGTGTTGGTTGGCCATTTTCTTGCGTAGCATGCCCACCATATTCTTTGGTTTGATACGCAGCTTTACCAATTTTTTCGCCGTTTGCACCGCGACCGTAACCAAGTGCGATACCGATAGTACCAGGTGTTTGGCCAGGAAGTGGATAAACCGGAAGTGTAACTGACTTACCGTTAACGGTAACTTTTGCTAAATTGAGGCCATGCTCTTGGTCGTAGGTAGTGGCGTACTTACCTTTCATTTCGACTGGATTCATGGTAATGTAGTTGTCCCAGGTAACTTTAGTAATTGGATCTGGCAATTCTTGCAACCAAGGGTTGTTGGCGAAGGCTCCGTTACCAATAGCTGGTTTTTGATAGAAAACAACCTCTGTACCATTTGCTTTTGGCAAATCTTTGATGGCTGCTGCAGTGTAGGTAAGCGTTGCTGGTGCAACTGGCTTGGCAATACAGCTGTTGTGTGTCAGATAAGCGAAATCACCCGTTGGTGAAAGCATCGCAAATGTAGCCTTGATGTAATCATAAGCCACTGCTGAATCTTGACCACCGCGGCTTGCAGCGCCATTCCAAACCAATAATGATTCAAGGGCACTAGATGTGTTGTGTAACGGACGAATGGTTGGTTGACCAACTGCGTATTCGCCAGCTTTCGGCTCGTGATCAGTCCAATTTTCTAATTGGTGGTGATCAGGGCAGATATAAGTACAAAGATTTGCTGTTTCATCTGCATAAGAAGAAATAGCAACTGTTGTTTTAATTGATTTGAGGCCTTTAGCGAAATCAGCGCCGTTTGGCATGCTGTACGCTGGATTAACTCCCATCATGATGAGTACCTCAGGACCTTTACCTGCAGCTACATCTGCAGCCAATTTAAGTGCTTTTGCATCTTCAGATTGGTGTAGGTTGATGGTGTTAGAAAGGTCAATTGTAGAACCGTAAGCACCAAGCAAGTTATTGAGTTGGTTGGCTAGTTGCTGTACACCAGTGTGGTTTGAACCTGCAACAACGATAGATTCTTTTTTAGATTTTTTAAGGGCTGCCACCGCTTTATCAGCTGCTGCCTTCCAAGAACCTGCCGCAGCAGACTTGCCTTGAAGCGAATTGATGATATAAGTAAGGACCGCAGCTTCTTCAGATGGCTTGATCATGCCGCGCACGTCTGCATTTGATCCTGTAACAGAAAGAACAGATTCAAATTGGAAATGCTTAGACATCCATTCGCCTTCTGGGTTGCGGCGTGTTCCGTATTGTACAGCAAATTCAGTCGGCAATAACCATGTGCTTAAGAAATCGGCACCAACACTAACAATTGTTTTTGCTTTTGCAAAATCATAGCTAGGAAGAATGCGCGCACCAAAGTTAGCCAAGTTAGCCTCACGCATACCTGCGTAAGAAACTGCATCGTATTGGATGTGCTCAAATTTAGCACCACCTTCGCCATTCAACTTCACTGCCATTTCAGCAATGGCACGTTTGATAGATGGAGAAATTACAGTATTAGAAAGTAAGGTGACTTTTTTGGCACCAGCAATTGCTTTCGAAATAGCAGCATCTACGCTTGCCCATGAAGACTTGCTTCCGTTGGCTTGCGGATCTGTTAAACGCTCTGAATCATAAAGACCAAGAACTGAGGCAATGATTTGCGGGTTGGTACCACCTTTGGTGAAACCGAAGTCTTTGTTTCCTTTGATAAAGATTGGTCGACCTTCACGCGTTTTTACCACGATGCTTGCGTAAGACGCACCATCATAATAAGTGCTGGCATACCATGTTGGCATACCTGGCGTTACGTTTTCTGGCTTCACTGCGTAAGGAACCACCTTTGTTACGGGAGCTTCACAAGCAGCTAAAGTTGCTGCAGCAACAGAGAATCCTAAGAACTTCAAGAAGTCACGACGCGCCGTAGAAGATTCAGCTAAGTTTTCATCAGCTAAGAAATCTTCAACAGATTGTTGGTTTGGAAATTCTTGCTCTTTGTGCTTGATAAACTCAGGCGTTTGATTGAGTTCGTCAATACCTTTCCAATATTTTTTAGTCATTTCCATAGTCTTAATTCGACAAGAACGTTAAATACTTTAATTAATAGTGACACTTAGCACACTCCCAACCTCCGAGTTCGTTGACAGTTACTTTACCGTCATCGTTGAGGTACTGAGCATAAAGCTTAGGATCTTTTTTGAGGCGACGGTGAATTTCGTCGTAGTAAGCGTTTTTACCGTTTCCGATCGCTACGTCTTTTTTACCGTGACATTCAATACACCAACCCATTGTGAGGGTCTTGCGCGTTAGTTGAATGTTGCCTTCAATTTTGTTAAGTTCTTCTACTGGCTGAACTTTGGCTGCCTCAGTCATTTGAGTCATGTCACCGTGACATTGCTTACAGTCAAGGCCACCCACCACAACGTGCTGAGAGTGGTTGAAGTAAACGTGCTCTGGTAGGACGTGAACTTTGTTCCAGACAATTGGCTTGGTTTTGCCGGTATATTTCATACCTGCTTTGTCCCAGCCAGCTGCTGCGTAAATCTTTTTGATTTCACCAGCGAAAGGCTTGCCCTCTCCGTCAATTTGTTTGTGGCAGTTCATACAAACGTTTACTGAAGGGATAGAGGCTGATTTTGATTTGGTAACGGTGTTGTGACAATATTTACAGTCAATGCCATTGATGCCAGCGTGAGCAGCGTGCGGGAAGGCAATTGGCTGTGAAGGCTGATAACCTTCCATGATATTGATAGAGTACAATGATTGGAATAATGCTACAATAATTGAAATAACAACAACCAAAGAAACCAAACCAACTTGTAAACGGTATTTCCAAGCCAAAGTGCGAAGCTCTTCGCCATAGGTCATTTTTTCGGCTTCTTCTTCGTTTTCAGAAGTAGCAATTTTGAGTTGGCGACGCACACCACCCACAGCCATGATGATCACTACAAAAATGACCCCCATGATGATCCAAATCCAAGAATTACTTTCTTCTTCGAGTGGCTCAGCACTTGTTGCAGCTGCATCAGCACCAGCAGCACCTCCGGCTGTTGCGCCAGCAGTTGCAGGATCTGGTTGGGCATCAACCCAATCCATGATGGCATCGATGTCTTCTTTCTTTAAGTCTGGAAAAGCAGACATGGCAGTTGGAGACCACTTAGAAACTTCGGCAGCATAAGGGTCGTTGGCCGCAGCCGTTTGCCAGTTGTTAACCCATTGGTAAATGCTACCTTCTTTGGCACCACCAGCAGCCCATTTGGCGCGAACGCCGGCTAATTTTGGTCCGGTAGAATTTTTGTGGGTCATGTGACAAGTGGCACATTTTGCCTTGAAAAGGCCTTCACCTTGGGCAGAAGCCAAGTTTGAGTACGCTACAAAACCGAGCGTAAACGCAGCAAAAGCAAGAGATTTAATTCGCTTAAGCGACTGAATGTTAGATATTTCCATGTAAAAAATTACTAATTCACTCTTAAAATAGGCGCGGACAAGCCGCATTTTATCGGGAGCAAAATTAAGGCAATCAAGGCATTCTGTGACAATTTGATGACAAAAATTAGAGCTCTTTTGTTAATTTAAAATGAATCTAAATAAGCATTTTGTGAAGCTAAGATTTCTTGCTTATTTTGCTGTATGAAAAAATGGCTTAAAGTTTCTTTGTTTTTAGCTGGCGCTCAACAACTTCAAGCGCAAGTGCAAATTATTGTTGACCCCCGGGTAGATGAGCGCGTGGCCGCAAAGAGCAGCAAGCAAATGCCCGGTTACCGCGTGCAACTTTGTTTTGA
>JBEDCS010000030.1:0-2623 GCA_041176605.1 Bacteroidota bacterium | reverse complement strand
GTAGATAAATAAGTCAAATTGTTTATTCGCCTTTACCAAGGCTGAAATCATTTCCATACTATTTTGATAATGCACGTTGTCATCTGCGGCACCATGAATGAGGAAATATTTCCCCTGTAAGTCCTTGACGAAATTGATGGGCGAATTATCGTCATAACCCTTTGCATTTTCTTGCGGCGTTCTTAAAAATCTTTCGGTGTAAATATTGTCATAGTAGCGCCAATTTGTAACAGGTGCAACTGCAATGCCTACCTTAAACAATCCTTGGCCTTTTGTCATGGCAAGCGAGGACATAAAACCGCCATAACTCCAACCCATAATTCCTAAGCGGCTTGGGTCTACATCAGTTCGTTTGGCAAACTCTTTTGTTGCTGCCAAAACATCTTCAATTTCAAGTTTACCTAATTGCAAGTAAGTTGACTTCTTAAAAGCGGCTCCTCTGTACTGGGTTCCTCTTGGGTCTATGCTTAAGACCATGTAGCCATTTTGAGCCAATAGCTGATGGAAGAAATAATCATTACCATCCCAGCTATCCAACACCTCGTTATGACCCGGGCCACCGTAAACATTTACAAAAACAGGATATTTTTTAGATGGATCATAGTTGAGTGGCAAAATAAGCGACGCATTGAGTGTTGCCTCAGGCGTTTGAATGGTTAAAAAAGTTCTTGGGTTGAGTCTTTCGCTCTTCATTTTTGAAAGCAAATCATTGTTTTGCTCCAAAGTACGAACGAGCTCTCCCGATGCTTTTCTGAGTTCAATTACTGGAGGGGTATTGGCATTTGAATAACTATGTATAAAATACTTCATGCCATTTAAAAATTCGGCATGATGATAACCCAACGTAGGTGTTAAATTAGTTTTTTGAGAACCATCTATACGCACAGAATAAACCGACTTATAAATGGCACCTGGTTCGGCACTAGCATAATAAATTGTATTGGTTTGTTGGTCGAGCCCTAACAGCTCAATGACGTCCCAATTACCCGACGTGATAGATTGCACACTTCCGTCAAAACCTATGCGATATACATGATTGTATCCGGACATTTCACTGCAACGCAAAAATGATTGGCCATCGTTTAAAATGCGAAGGTTGTCGTCTACCTCTACATAGGTATCTGATTTTTCTTGATAAATATTTTTCGTGCTGACTTGTTTCGTATTGCAATCCAAGAGCCAATATTTCAATTCGTTCTGGTGGCGATTCATGGTCTGGACAAGCAGTTGATTTGACGCTTGAGACCAATTTAATCTCGGAATATATTCGTAGTCACCAAGTTGGATTTGTTGTGATTTACCGCTAGAAACTTGCAATAAATGAAGGCTTACCTTTGAGTTTTTTTCACCCGCTTTCGGATATTTATAAGTGTATTGTTGTGGATACAATTCCCCATACAGCGCCATCTGAAATTCCGGAACTTCACGCTCATCAAATTTTAAGAACGCCAAATATTTGCTATCTGGTGACCATCCGTAGGCTTTTGTGATCGCAAATTCTTCTTCATAGACCCAATCTGTGGTTCCGTTGATGATTTTATTGCGCTTTCCGTCTTGGGTCATTTTGCGCACTTTTCCAGTGATCAAATCTTTGATGAAAATATCGTTTCCATGAATATACGCTACTTTCGTGCCGTCGGGGCTGTATTCTGCTAATGTTTGTGGAGAATGCTCAGCATCGAGCGCTGCTAATTCTTGCGTTTTTAAATCGTAGAGGAAATAGAAGGCCTCAAAACTTCTGCGATAGATTGATTTAGGCGCTGTCCAAAGCAGCACTTTCTGTTCATTTTTATTGAAGTCGTATCCCGCTACAACAATCGGGGCATTGTTCCATACTAGTTTTGATGCGCTAATTAATATTTCTGCTTTGACAGATTCATTGAAAGCCCTTTTAACTAAGTTGCCTTTTTCATCAAGCTCTGTGTAGGAAACGCCGTCATTGAGCATCTGATATGAACCTGCCCCTTTTGCAGAGAATTCATAATTTTTCCAGATGCGGGCGATACTTAAATCCTGTGAAAAAAGTTGAGCTGCAGTTAAAAAGAACGCAAGCGAAAACATTAGACTTTTCATATTTATTTTATTTTGGGCCTAAGATACATAGATTGGACTTGAAGGCTTCCATTCATTCTTAACTTTTTAATAAAATAGATTTGTTATCAGATTTTTAAAATTCAAGGAAAAACATTAAATTTGTTTCAGACTTTTTATGACCTCCTTGAGGCACTCTAGATGCCGAAACCATTCTAAGTCACAAAATTTAAAAAGCTGAATGCCAGTTGATAATCTGTAAACTCATGAAGCAAACTCTACTTTCATTTATCTTATTTTTCAGTGCAAACCTTTTTGCTCAAAACACTTGTAACGAACTTTTTATATCGGAGTATGTAGAAGGTTGGTCCAACAACAAAGCACTTGAAATTTATAATCCAACAAACAACCCAATTAATTTATCA
Source organism: Bacteroidota bacterium (assembly GCA_041176605.1). Taxonomy (GTDB): domain Bacteria; phylum Bacteroidota; class Bacteroidia; order Flavobacteriales_D; family Crocinitomicaceae; genus UBA952. The sequence goes on along the minus strand of JBEDCS010000030.1, from coordinate 167 downwards.
GGTTATTTTGTGAGCCGCTATTCCAATGGCGCTACAACAGCTACTGTTGCCAATTCCATTCAATTAAGCGGTACTGTACCTGCTAAAGGCGTTTATGTTGCTGTTTTGCAAAAGCTAGATCCAAACGGCACAGGTCAAGAGGCTCCTGTTTGGGATTCACTTCAAGG